>DFWB01000215.1:0-4639 GCA_002380675.1 Akkermansiaceae bacterium UBA4145 | reverse complement strand
CTCCTGCTCAACCTCCTGCTCAACAAGCACAGAGTTCTGACCCGACTCGGCTGAAGAATCATTGTCCGCAAGGATCTCCTCATTGGAGACTGGATCTGTCGTCTCCGCCAGAGAGCCTTCGTCCTCGGGCAATTCTTCTTCAGAAGATTCAGATTCCCCAGTGTCTTTATCATTAAAGGTCTCCGCCTTCTTGGCGGACACACTCTTAGAAAAATCTGCGCGGAGACGGTCTTCCGGGAGAGAGCTTACCAGTGTTACACTCAGGGATTCAGCCATCGCAGGATCGACAGAGGTTCCAAATAATATCTGTGCTGTCTCAGGCACATGCTTGCTAAGCCCCCGCATGAGCAACTCCAGTTCATAGAGCGTCATATCCTCACCCCCGCATACATGGACAAGCACAGTATCGGTATCGTTAAGAAGACTTCCTCGATCAAGAAGCGGACTAACCAAGGCGTTCTTAAGCGCCTGTTGTGCACGATTCTCACCATGGGCAATACCTGATCCGAAGAGACAGCGTGATTTGGGCGAGCTCAGAGCAGCCATCAGGTCATCAAGTCCGATGTTTACCAGACCTGGTCGCATTACGATCCGGGTTACTGCCCGGATACTTTCAGAAACCATGCGATCTGCGGCAGAGAAAGCCTCATGCACACCCTGCTTGGCAAGAACCAGCTCTCCCATCCTTGTATTATCAAAGGTGATCAGGGCGTTCGCCAGTGTCGAAAGTTCAGCAAGAGCGTTCTCTGCCTGTTCGCGCCGTCGGGCACCCTCAAAGTTGAAGGGGGTGGTAGCAAACACAACGGTGAATGCGCCTTCATCTCGTGCTAGCTGAGCGATGAGAGGCGCCGCCCCAGATCCTGTTCCCCCGCCAAGGCCAACGCAGATGAAAATGATTTTACGATCTCGCAAGGCATCACGGATTTCCAGCTCCGCCTCCTGTGCTGCCTGATTTCCAAGCGCAGGGTCGCCCCCCGAGCCAAGTCCCCTCGTTAGATTGCGACCGAGCTGGATCTTTTCCGGGGCCACCGAACTGGTAAGAGTTCGAACATCCGTGTTACAGGCAAGAAGCTCGGCCCCCTCCATCCCATCAAGAGCAATCCGATCCAACATATTAGCGCCGGCGCCTCCGACCCCGATAATTTTGACGGCTGAATTCGGGATGGTCTGCTGGCGAGTTCTCTCGTAGGGAATCATGGCTGATCTGCTTCGTGCCCAGTAAGGGAAATCAACCGCCAAATGGCCAGAGCGAACGCAAAAATCCACTCGCCTTGGAGAAGACCGTGGAATTCGGCCGTTCCTCCTCCAAGATCTGGGCATAACGTATTAATCCCAGGGCGGTCGAATACTGAGGATCCTTGATATAAGCATGCACCCCGCTCACGTCGGGGCTCTCGGGCTTGTAAACTGGAAGACCAAAGACATCCTGAGCCAGCTCACCTAGCCCTGCCATCTGACTGGATCCTCCAGTCAAAAACACCCCTTTTCCTACTCTTACAAGTCCATCCTGCGGGAGGCGTTCCTTCACAAGTTCCAGTGTTTCCTGAAACCGCATCCGGATCACGTCATTGAGAATCTGTCTCTTCAGCTCTACATCCGGAAATCCTCCTTCATCAGGAACGGTAACGACACCCTCTGATTTTTCGGGATCTCCTGAGGCGCATCCCTCTGTTTTCTTTACCTGTTCCGCCTTGGACAGAGGGAGGTGCGTCACGAGGTGAATATCGTTGGTCACATGGTCGCCGCCAACAGGAATGCATCCCGAGGCGAGAATTGCACCATCTACATAAAGAACGTAATCAGTTGTGCCTCCTCCAATATCGAGCACAAGCGCCCCCGCCTCCTTCCACTTCCTCTCAAGAACCACCTGCGCAGAGGCAATTGGAGCAAAAACAACATCATCTACATCCAGAGGAATCTCACGCGCGCATTTGATACTGTTCTGCACCCGGGTCCTGACTCCATGTACAATATGAAACTCAGCATCCAACTTCCTACCCATGAGCCCTGTAGGCATCGTGGCATGGGGCTGCCCATCAACCGCATAGTGCCGGATTAGGCTATGCAGGTAAACATGCTCACTGGGAATCGCTATGTCGCTTGCGATCTCCTTCACCTCTTCGACATGTCGCGGCCGTATCTCCGGCTCTCCCTCGGGCAACCGATAGGTCCCCCTGTTGTTCAAACCTTCAATATGCGGACCAGTGACGGAAAGAAAGACACTACTGATATCCACATCGCTAAGGTCTTCCGCCTTGAGCAGGGCCGCCTTCACACAGGCCCGGATCTGGGGATAGTCAACGATTTCCCCCTTTCGCACACCAGCGGAGCTAGTCTCTCCCAGTCCTAGGATTTTAACTGAACCATCAGGTTTCACTTCAGCAACCACCATCACCGTCTTGGTGGTTCCAATCTCTAGGCCAACATGAATTCTGGGCTTACCCATTTCTATTCGCGATACTTACTGGTTTCATTAACTCGAAAGATCAGGGCTGGAGAAGGGCTTCGATATCCCTTTGTAGACGACTTCGGGGCACCTTCGGTCCTCTCGCTAACTCAGGGATCACCGGTATATTACGCTTTGGTATAAGATTCACGGTAAAGATCGACTCCCCTTTCCTCGTCGTTGCATCCATAAGAGCAACCAGATTCTGCAGCTGTTCTTCGTGATCCTCCATGCCAAAGGTCGCCATCACTCCAGTGTTAGTTGCCGCCTCTAATGAGTAGTCATTGCGTACTGCCACTACAGGCAGAGACCATGGCGTCCCCTCCAGCCGGTCCTGAGAAGCTCTGAGCAGGGCAAGTGCCTTCCGAGCCTGATGATGGCGAATCTCCTTGCCGATCGTAATGTCCCCATCCTGAACTTGGCTGACAAGCACAACTGGCAGTTCCCGGGCCCTCTCCTGCCACCATGACTCACAGGGAAAACATACCCCGTTTTTATCGAGCAGGATACCCGCGACAGGATGCTTGCCAATGATTCCCAGAGGACGACATTCCAGCCATGCAACGGGCTCACGTTCCTCGATACGCACCCTGAGACTACCCGGCAAGCGTCGACTAAGGTAGACTTTTTCCACGCTGGGACGACGGAGAAGACGCTCCTCAGTCTCACGTAAATTAAGTGCAAAAACACTAGATCCAGGGGTGATTCCAGAAACCTCGATGAAATGCTCTGCGTCCAACTCGCCATTGGTATCCACAACCAGATGTCGTAACGCGAATTCCTCATTTTCGACAAAAAACTCACGCATCCCGAACCGAATTCCCCAGATCGCACCCCCGACAAGCACCCCAATCAGAAACAACTTCCCCGCGGACCTGAGATGGCGCAGGCAGGAAAAGCCGAAAATCCGTGGTGACCGGACCTTCATGTATAAGCGCCGCTCAATTCCATGGCGATTCACTCGGGAGGTCTTATAGCGGGACATTTTAAGCGCGAAGAGATAAAGAGAGCTCCCCGATCCGGCGGCAGAGAGCACCAAACTCATATCCTGGCTTAGCCTCAGCGGCTCCCTTCGGCAGCAAACTGCTGGCTGTCATCCCCGGGATCGTATTGGCTTCCAAAATATAAGGATTACTTAGGGAATCTAGCAGGATATCGACCCTCGAGTAAACCTCAATCCCAAGCGCCTGATGAGCCTGCATTGCAACCTCCTGAACGATTTTAGTGGTTTTTGCGTCCAAATCAGCTGGGCAGAAGTAGTCCGTTGCCCCTTCGCTCCCCATCCACGGATATTTATTACTCATGTCGTAGAACCCACTCCGAGGGACAATGTGAACCACCGGAAACGTCTCATTCCCGACAATTCCAACTGTCAGCTCCTTCCCCTCTACGAATTGCTCAACCAGAACCTCAGAGCTGAATTGGGCTGCATCTGCTAAAGCGACCTTTCTCTCCTCTGGATTTCTTACAATATGAACACCCACACTGGAACCCTCGCGTGACGGCTTGACCACATACGGATAGGCCATGCTAGGAACTGCTGATCCACCACCAACATCGAAGACTTCAAAATCAGGCGTCGGAATCCCTGATTTTGTGAAGCGTTTCTTACTGGCGATCTTATCGAAGGCCAAGCGACTACTTTCAGGGCCGGCTCCGGTATAAGGGATACCGATGGACTCCAGATATTCCTGCAGCTGCCCGTCCTCACCAAAGGTTCCATGAATCACATTGAAGACCAGATCAGTTCCCTCTGGTAACTCTGGTTTGGTATCAACTGCATCAACTCCGATGACACTCAACCCCTCTCCGCGTAACGCACTCAAAACCGCCCGCCCTGAGTTCAGGGAGACCTCTCTCTCCGACCCCGGACCTCCCATCAACACCGCGATCAATATTGAATCATCCATGGACAAGGCAAGCTTACGGGCCTTGGGCTGCATGGTCGAGCGCTTAGAGCTTTTCGCCCTTCCTTTCCCATACTTTACTCCCCAACCCGGAATCCTCAGGAGGAATCTGTCAGCAGATGTGCCAACAACCTAGAAAACTGCCTGATCTTCTCCCACGATCTGGATTTCTGTTTCAAGATTGATACCTCGACGGTCCTTCACCTCTCCTCGAATTTCCTCAATAAGTCGCAGGACGTCCTCCGCACTGGCCTTTCCTCGATTGACTATGAAATTTCCATGCTCG
>DFWB01000333.1 GCA_002380675.1 Akkermansiaceae bacterium UBA4145 | reverse complement strand
ATCTTCGAAAAACCAGCCTTTACCCCCCAGTCCTTAACATCGAGCTTCACAATCCGATGTCCGAGAGAGCGAATCCAAGTTGCGGGTTTGCCGTATTTCTGGTGGTTCCCGATATCGAAATAGGAGCCCACCCAAGGGCTATCAATCGCATCAATATATTTCACCAGTTTTTCTGCTGTTTGATTGTTCGGACCGTCGTGGTCGTAGAGGAAACGGTTCCAGACATTTTCGATGAGAATATGTACTCCCAGTTGCGCTGCGAGTGGAAGAGCCTTTCGGATTTGCTCAATCGAACGGTCCCAGGCTTGTTGCTCACTGACCTTGGAATTTACAACGGCCGGTACCAGCAGGACAGAAGTACCCCCGATTGCATCGCTTTCCCGGATTGCGGTGAGTAAGCCCTGAAGTCCCTTTTCCCGAATTTCGGCCGAGGAATCGGAGAGAGTAGTGCCCCAGTGAATTGAGTCGACTACTCCATGAGTCGGTAGTCCGACTTTTTCCGAGGCCGTTCTTGCTTCTTCCTTATTTTGTCCTCCCGGGGAATCAAGCTCTACCCCGTCGTAACCGAGGCTCTTGAGGATCTGGAATTTTTCCTCGAGGGTTTGACCATCTCCACACATGCCACATTTCAAGGAAAGTAGAATGGGGTGCTTCTTTTTGTCACCGTGATGATCTGCGTTAACCCGGCAGACGCCAGCTGTGGCAGCGAGGGCTCCAGTGGAGATAAAGCGACGGCGATTGAAAGGTTGCATGGGACTACTAGGCACCGGGCTTGGTCTTATTGCAAGCCGTGATCGTATCTCCCGGCCAGCCAAAGGGTCGCGTGAATTTTGGAATCAATCAGCAGGCCTGATGATTCCCTCTGCCGCAGCCATTCCCGGAGGTTCTGTAAGGCCACCCGGTGCACCTGAATCTCCTCTCCAGCAACCCCTCCCCCTGCGGATTTCTGCTGCAGGTCTGTGGCGAGAAAAAGATGTGTGACCTCTGGTGTCATGCCTGCAGAGGTAGGGGTGGAGAGGAGGAGTTCCATCGATCCCGCTTGAAAACCAGTTTCCTCCAGAAGTTCCCGGCGTGCTGAATCAGCCAGAGTTTCCCCACGATATTCCTTCTCGTCGCCAACAAGGCCTGCTGGAATTTCGATCACTCGCGCGTTGACCGGCTTTCGGAATTGCTCCACCAGAATGACCTCGGAATTTGAGGTCAGGGGGAGGATTCCAACGACACCTGTGGCATTGGGTCTGTCCGCAAACTCCCAGCCGTCTCGTTCGTAGAGTCCCAGATAATTTCCCTCGGAAAGGATTCTCGCATCTTTCATCAGTCCTCTTTAGCTGTGGGAGATTGGCAGCAAAAGGGCAATTTTACCCCTTATTCAGGTGGAAATAGGTGCCGAGGGAAAGCAAAGGAATCTGGACTAAGAAACTGTGGCCAATCCCCGTAGTCTGAGTTAACTAAAGAAGTTCATGGGTGCATACGATTTCGACATCCCGGTGACCTTCAGGCATCGCATCCGTTTTACCAAGGATGCCTTTGCGGAAGGCAACAGTGTGCTGGCAGATTTGCTGGAGGCAGAGCGTGAACGCAAGGTCATCGTTTTTCTCGAGAGCTCAATCGACCAGTTGTTCCCCGGTCTCCAACAACAGATCCAGAACTATCTGGAAACCCAGACAAATCTCAAGCTCACCGAGATCGTCATCATGGCAGGTGGAGAGGACTGCAAGATCAGCAAGACTCAGATCATGGATGGGATCATCCCGATCGAACGTAATGGGATCGACCGGCATTCCTACGTCTTCTGTATAGGAGGTGGAGCCTTTCTGGATGTGATTGGCCTGTCCGCTGCTACTGCGCATCGGGGGGTCCGACTAGTGCGATTTCCGACCACGACTCTCGCACAGGATGACAGTGGGGTGGGGGTCAAAAACGGGATCAACGCCTTCGGAAAGAAAAATTTCATCGGTGCCTTTGCCGTCCCCTATGCGGTAGTGAATGATTTTCAGTTCCTCTACACGCAAAGTGCTCACAACAATCGGAGTGGACTTTCTGAAGCGGTGAAGGTTGCCCTGGTGAAGGATGGTGCATTCTTTGACTGGCTTGAAGAGAATGTTGAGTCCCTCAATTCCCTTGAACCTGCTGCGCTGGAGGAAGCGGTCGAAAGGTCAGCTATCCTGCATGCCCGACACATTGCTCTCGGGGGTGACCCCTTTGAGACAGGTAGCAGCAGACCTCTGGATTTTGGTCACTGGACCGCCCATAAAATGGAGCAGCTGACCGACTTTGACCTGAGTCATGCTGATGCTGTTTCGGTTGGAGTGGCCTTGGATACCCTGTATTCCGCCCGTTGTGGCTGGTTGTCGGAAAAGGATGCGTGGCGTGCGGTAGAAGTATTGCAGAGGCTGCAGTTGCCTGTCTGGCATGAGTCTCTGGAACTCCGGGACGAGGAAGGGCGCCGTCTTGTCTACAGAGGCCTTGAGGAGTTTCGCGAGCATCTTGGAGGAGAACTGACGGTCCTCATGCTGGAAGGAGTTGGACAGGGTGCGGACCGGCATTCGGTTGATGAGCCGTTGCATGAGTCCTGCATTAACGAACTAAAAGAGGCATCTCAGCGGGGGGTGCCGACCTAGCCGGGAGTCAAGCCAATGGACCCTCGATGAAACGTATTGCTGTCTTGAATGTGGTTGGCCTCACCAAGGGGCTGATCGCAAAGAACCTGCCGCGCATCCGGAAGATTGCCGAGAATCTTGAAACGACGAGTTTCACTCCAGCATTTCCTGCTGTCACTACCACCGCACAGGCTACTTACCTTACCGGGACCTCTCCTTCTGATCACGGAATTGTTGGAAACGGGTGGTATGAGCGGGAAGATGCTGAAGTTCGGTTCTGGAAACAGAGCAATCATCTCATCCGCGGGGAGAAGCTGTGGGAGGCTCTCCGAAGAGAAAAGAGCGACTTCCGCTGCGCCAAGATGTTCTGGTGGTATAACATGTACTCTAGTGCCGACTGGTCCGTGACCCCGCGGCCGATTTATCCTGCTGACGGGAGAAAGGTATTTGATGTTTACGCGCATCCTCCTGGATTACGGGATAAGCTGGTAGGAGAGTTGGGAGAGTTCCCCTTTCCGAGTTTCTGGGGACCCCGGGCGGGGCTTCCCAGTTCTCAATGGATTGCAGATTCTGCTCGCTGGGTCGAGGAGCGGGAGCAACCAGACCTCAATCTGGTCTACCTTCCACATCTCGATTATGGGCTGCAACGCTGGGGGCCCGATGCGCCGGAGATGGGGGCGGAGTTCGAGGCGATTGACAGGCTTGTTGACGAATTGATTTCTTTTTTTGTGAAACGGGGAGTGGAGGTTGTCCTCCTTTCAGAGTACGGTATTTCAAAAGTCCAGAAGCCCGTGCATCTTAACCGGGTATTCCGGGATAAGGGCTGGATCCAGATCAAGAATGAGCTTGGTCTCGAGCTTCTTGATGCGGGAGCTTCACGTGCGTTTGCGGTGGCGGACCATCAGGTCGCCCATGTTTACGTCAGAGATGATTCCATCCGCAATGAGGTCCGCTGTGTTCTTGAGGCGACGGAGGGTGTGGCGGAGGTCCGAGAGAGTGGCTTTGGCGACGGGATCGGAGCACGAAGGGCGGGAGATTTTATTGCGGTTTCCTCGCCAGAGTCTTGGTTCACCTATTATTACTGGATGGATGATATGGTGGCTCCTGACTTTGCACGGACCGTCGATATTCACCGCAAGCCGGGGTATGATCCGGCGGAACTCCATCTGGATCCTGCGCTCAGGCTGCCCCGTATCCGGATAGCGTCATTCCTGATCCGGAAGAAGCTTGGGTTCCGGGCCCTGCTTCCGGTAATTCCCCTTGATGCCTCCCTCGTGGGAGGTTCGCACGGCCGGGATGATGTTCCGGAGGATGAGCAACCGGTTTTGGTGGGTGCGGGTGCGAGTTCGGTATCCTCCGCGGAGGAGGTCTTTAATTATCTCAGGTCCCGCTGCCTTTCGTGAAAGAACTCGAATCCGAGATCGAGTTCTGTCGGAGGATCATGAAATCATGGGAGAAGCTGCGGCTTCTCTACAACGGGGGTCCTGCTCTTTCCCGGTATCGCCATGCTCTGGAGAATCCTTCACCTGCAGGCGGATCGGATGGCACAAAATCCTCCTGGCATGGGGTTTCCGATCATGGACCCGGTGGACCTGTTTATCCGTGCCCTGCTTTTTGGGGTCTGTGCGAACGTCTGTTTCTGTCTCGGGCTCTATAGTGAGTTCA
>DFWB01000071.1 GCA_002380675.1 Akkermansiaceae bacterium UBA4145 | reverse complement strand
TTTCCGCTTGGTGCATCGAAATGCGCAAACCGCATGGGACGGATAGAGCGAATTCACAAGGGAGACGAGAATTGGGGTCTCTACACACTTTCCTCGGAATTTAGTCCGACGGTGTAATGAGGAATTGAAAGATTCTGTCTGTATTAGAAGCTGGGCCAGTCGATGCCCCATCCCATCCTCAGAGTGCCTTGGTGCGCTTTTGCAGTTCTTGTGCTAGGGAATATTCAGCTATGCGCGGCTGATGATCCTGTCCCGGGAGAGGTTTTGTTCGCGTTGCACGTACGGGAGATTATTGCGGAGAAGTGCATTGCCTGTCACAGCCGGGGAGAGGGAAAAAAGTTGAAAGGTGGTCTCGAGATGACAAGCCGGGAGTTGCTTCTTAAAGGGGGAGATAGCGGAGTGGTTTTGATTCCTGGAAATGCAGCGGAGAGTCTTTTTCATATTGCGACCACCTGGGAGAATGAGGATTACGAGATGCCGCCGAAGGAAGCGGATCGGTTAACCAGTGAGCAGCAAGACCATATTCGGGACTGGATCAATGCCGGAGCGCCATGGCTGGATGCCGGGCGTATCCGAGAGCTGAGAGATCGCTTTGCAGCGGGGGAAATCGTGGAGACCTCGGGCGGTCTGGGGGAAGACTGGACGAATCGTCGGTATGAGCCGGAGAAACTCTGGGCCTATCGCCCTCTCGAGGTGGAGAAGGTCCCGGAGGGAATACACCCCGTGGATTGGTTTGTTGATCGCAGGCTGGAGGAGGCTGGTCTGAAACCGGCCCCGACGGCGGGTTCGGGAGAACTGGTTCGGCGGATGACTTTCGGGCTGACCGGGCTGCCTCCTACGCCCGGCCAGGTTCAGAAGTTTGAGGAGGAGTTTGGGAAGAATCCGGAGGCCGCGGTGCGGACCTACGCCGGAGGACTTATGGCCAGCCCCCATTACGGAGAGCAGTTCGGGCGCCATTGGCTGGATGTGGCCCGCTATGCGGACTCGGCAGGATTTGCCAATGACTACACCCGGCCCAACGCGTGGCGTTACCGGGATTACGTGGTGAGGGCCTTTAATTCCGACAAGCCCTACGACCAGTTTGTCCGGGAGCAGATCGCGGGTGATGAAATCGATGAGAGTAATGCAGAGAATCTGGTGGCGACGGGATTCCTCCGAATGGGTCCATGGGAGCAGACCGGAATGAGCGTATTCCGGGTCACCCGGCAGCAATGGTTAGATGACGTGACCGATTCGGTGGGGCAGACTTTCCTCGCCCACGCCCTCCAGTGTGCTCGGTGCCATGACCACAAATTCGACCCGATTCCGACACGGGATTACTACCGGATGCTGTCGGTGTTCTCGACCACTCAGTTCGCGGACCGTGAGGCTCCCTTCCTGAGGGGCGAAAACCGGACCGGTTTTGTGCAGGCCGATCAATGGGCGAGAGAGAAGGTTGCTTACTACCAGGGCCAACGAAAGGAACTGGAGGAGACGGTACGGAACAACCGGAAAGAGGAGAAAGGTGAGGCAAAGACAGGGGACAATGGATTGGACCCCGGGGATGAGGCTTCCCTCGCTCGCATGGCGAAGAATATTTCCCGGCATCAGTGGGAATTTGATCGTACGAAGCCAATCGCTCTGGCGGTGCACAACGGGAAGACGATCGAACGAAGGAATGTCAGCTCACGGATCATGATGCCGGGCGATCCCTGGGGGAAGGGGTTGATGGAAAAGGACAGCATCCTCACCGGGGGAGATGTCTATTCGAGGGGAGCTTCGGTAACGCCCGGGCCGCTGAGTGCAGCGGTGACCCTGGGAGAGATGGCCACTCCGAATTTTCCGAAGGGCCGGGGCAAGCGGCGTCTGGCGCTCGCGGAATGGATTGTGGATAAAAAGAATCCCCTCGCCGCCCGAGTGATGGTCAACCGGGTGTGGAGCTGGCATTTCGGCCGGGGGATCGCAGGTAACCCAAGCAACTTCGGGGGGAGTGGATCCCTCCCGACTCATCCGGAGCTTCTTGACTACCTTGCAGAGTGGTTCATGGAACAGGGTTGGTCGGTAAAGAGGCTCAATGAATTGCTTGTCAGCTCGGCAGCCTATCGGCGAAGCAGTCGTCATCCCGATTCTGCGCAGCTCAATGCGAAAGATCTCAAGCGTGAGCTGTATGCGGTGGGGCTTCCTCGCCGGTTGACTGCTGAAGAATTACGCGACGCGATGCTTGCAGTCAGTGGGGAGCTCAACCGGCAGGTTGGGGGAATCCCCTCACGGCCAGACATTAACCGCGAGGTGGCTTTCCAACCGCGTCAGATCATGGGAGGCACGGCCTCAGTCTATGAGCCCGATCCGCTGCCGCGGCAACGCAATCGTCGGAGTCTTTATGCAGAGAAAATGCGAGGGCTGCGTGACCCCTTTCTTGAGACCTTCAACCAGCCAGGACCAGATCAGTCTTGCGAGTTGCGGGAAACCTCGATGGTCGCGCCGCAGGCCCTGACGCTGTTTAATGCAGAGGAAGTACATGAACGGGCTATGGCTTTTGCGGCCCGTCTCCTTGGGGAAGCCGGGAGCGACCGGGCGATACTGGGGCGCGCCTTTAAACTGGCCCTCGGACGGACTGCCTCGGACGGGGAGATTGCGGACTGCCTTGTTCACTGGAAGGCTGCGGTGGAGGAAGAGGAGGGGAGGGTCTACGAGCCTCTGACCTTTCCGGAGAAGATCAAGCGCACGGTGATGGCCGAGAAGACTGGCCGGCCCTATGAGTTCTGGGAGCATCTTCCCGCTTACGAGGCTTATGTTCCGGACCTGCAGAGAAGCGACATTGATGCCCGGACCCGCGGACTGGCACAGGTTTGTCTGGTCATCTTCAACCTCAATGAATTCGCCTATCTGGACTAGCCGGTAACCTGTCTTTGAACTGACCATGAATCAATTTTCCCTTCCGCGTCGTGATTTTCTTTATGGACTTGGGTCCAGTGTGGGTTCGCTGGCGCTGACTTCCCTCCTGCAGGCGGAGGAAGCGGGGCTTAAACCGCGAAAGGGCCACCTGCCCGCGAGGGCGAAGCGCTGCATCTTCCTCATGATGGAAGGGGGGCCCTCGCACATTGACACTTTCGATCCCAAGCCGGAGCTGGCGAAGCGGCATCTCCAAGTTTTCAACCGGCAGGGGGAACGGGAAAGCGCGATGTCCTCGGGGAAGCGCTATTTCGTGCAAAGCCCCTTCGAGTTTGTGAAAGCGGGCCAGAGTGGAGCGGATATCACGACGGAATGGAGCCACCTTCAGGAGATGGTGGATGACATGTGCTTCTTCCGGGGAGCCCAGGTAGAATCGGTGAATCACCCGACTGCCTGCTATCATGTCAACACAGGCAACCGTTTTGGGGGAGACCCGGCGCTGGGATCATGGGTGACTTATGGCCTTGGGTCCCCGAATCAGAATCTGCCCGGGTTCGTGGTCCTGCCTCGTAATAGTTACCCGCAGGGTGGGGGCTCGAACTGGTCCAATGGTTTTCTGCCGGCCGATTTTCAGGGAACGCCTTTAAGGCCAGAGGGAAGCCCCATTCTCGATTTGAGTCCGCCGGAGGGAGTGACGAGGCAGCGGCAGCGAGCCAACCTCGACCTGCTCGCCAAGCTCAATGCGAAGCATCAAGAGACTCGGGAGGAAACCGGTGAACTCGAGGCCCGGATGGCGTCCTACGAACTTGCCTATCGGATGCAGGCCGAGGTTCCCGGTATTCTTGACCTGAAGGGGGAGACCGCAGGGACTCGGGAAATGTATGGAATCGGGAACCCGCATACGGATGCCTTTGGGCGCAAATGTCTTCTTGCGCGCCGTCTGGTGGAAAGTGGAGTGCGCTTTGTTCAGGCGTATGCCGGTAACTGGGACAGTCACGACTACATTGAACGGGCCCATGGATCACTGATCCGGTCAGTAGACCAGCCGATCGCGGCTCTCCTCAAGGATCTCAAGCAGCGGGATATGCTGAAGGATACCCTCGTGTTTTTCTGCGGAGAATTCGGCAGGACTCCTGATAACGGAATGCGGGGTGGAAAGTCCTACGGACGTGATCATAATGCCAAGGCGATGGCAATGTGGTTTGCGGGTGGGGGAACCCGAGCTGGCGCCACGGTTGGCGCGACCGATGAACTGGGAGGGGAGGCAGTTGAGTGCGTGCATCATATCCGGGATGTCCACGTCACTCTTCTTCACCTTCTCGGTCTCGATGACAATCGTCTGACCTACTACCATGCCGGGCGCTTCAAGCAATTGAGCCAGTTTGGAGGCGAGGTGATCGAGGAGCTTCTGGGATAGGAGAGGGATTGGCTTTGAGCTAACTCGAAGCCCTGATGATAGTTTCAGACGATAAAGCGATGAGCATTATTCTCGTTGCTGAAGCCTTCACCCATCGTTCGTCGCACGCCAGATCGGGGAAGGCTATTCTCTGAGTGATCGGAAGGAACCTTTGGGATCCCTCCTTGACGACAGGGATGGCCAGCGGCAAGAACTTGGTGGCATCAAAACTTTTGTGACCGATGAAAACTGCTCTCAGTGCCCTCCTTGCTATTGCTCTCTTTGCTCTGACCGGTCCCTCTTTATTCGGGGATAAATCGGATTCGGCTGTATCGAATACCTCAGCGAAGAAAAAGATTGTCTTCCTTGCGGGTAAGCGCAGCCACGGCTACGCCGCTCATGAGCACCGAGCCGGCTGCTTGCTTCTCGCGAAGCAACTCAATGAGCATATGGGAGATGTGATAGAGGCTTCCGTGCACTTCCAGAAGGACTGGCCCGGAAATGCAGAGGTCCTGAAGGATGCCGATGCGGTGGTCTTCTATTGCAATGGTGGTAGTGGTCAACATATGGCCTACCAGCATCTCGACGGACTCGACGTGAAGCTGAAGGATGGAACCGGCGTGGCCTGTCTGCACTATGCGGTGGAACCGGGAGACGATGAAAAGGGCCGCAAGCTTTTCCTCGACTGGCTCGGTGGCTACTTCGAGACCCACTACTCGGTCAATCCGCACTGGACGGCTGATTTCAAGAAGCTTCCTGACCATCCGATCACGCGTGGGGTAGAGCCGTTCAAGATTTATGACGAATGGTATTTTCACATGCGCTTCACAGAGGGCATGAAAGGGGTCACCCCGATTCTCTCCGCCCACCCACCCAAAAAGACCATGGAGCGTCGAGAGGGTCGTCACTCGGGTAATCCTCATGTTCGTGCGTCGATGGAGCGGGGTGAGATTCAACATGTGGCATGGGCCTACGAACGGACGAATGGGGGACGTGGCTTTGGATTTACCGGGGGCCACTTCCACCGCAATTGGGGCCACGATGATTTTCGTACGCTTGTGCTCAATGCCATTGCCTGGTGTGCAAAGGCTGAGGTGCCTGAGGATGGCGTTCCCTCCGACAAGCCCACCGAAGCCGAACTGGAAGAGAATCAGGATTACCCGAAGCCGGTTAAGAAGTAACCCTATGCGGTGGGCGTAGCTGGACATCATCGCGGGCCAACTTTCAGCGGCGGGCTTTAGCTGCCGTTTCTTTCTGGAAGGCAGAGGTAGTGCTGATGTATCAATTCCCGCCTTCCATGAAGTTCCCATCCTTCTCTCTCCTGGTTGTCGCCCTTTTCGCGCAGCCACTTCTGGCTCAGGGTGTCGGACCTGAGCCTCTCTACAAAAGCCGAATCCTTGAAAGCGGTGACGCGGAGCGCTTGATACCCATCGAAGTCGAGCTCCAGCGGAGAGATCTCTATCTGGTAGTCTCCAGTGAAGGCAACGGGAGTCACGACTGGTCCAACTGGATCGAGCCTGAGCTTGTGATGCAAGATGGCTCCAGCGTTGACCTTACCACTCTGTCCTGGCGGGCAGCCTTCAGCACGGTTGGGGCGATTAGGCAGGGAAAAACGTATCGTGGAGGCCCAATGACCGTTGCTGGGAAAGAGTATACAAGAGGCCTTGGGACGCATGCTGATTCGTTTATATGGTTTGAGGTTCCCGCCGGAGCGACCACCTTCCGTAGCAAGGTGGCGCTGGATGACGGGGGAGCTATCCGGGGTGCTGAACTGACACCCGCTTCCGTGCGTTTCCTTGTTTTTGATCGCGAACCAATTGGATTCGCGAGGGCGCCCGATAAATTCAATCCCAATTCGCGAGTTCCCCAAAGCCTGCCGGCTGATCAGATTGCGGCACCAGATGACCTCGAAGTGACTGTCTGGGCGACGAG
The DNA here is from genome assembly GCA_002380675.1 of Akkermansiaceae bacterium UBA4145. Lineage (GTDB taxonomy): Bacteria > Verrucomicrobiota > Verrucomicrobiia > Verrucomicrobiales > Akkermansiaceae > Roseibacillus_B. Next base: position 5,111 of record DFWB01000071.1, on the reverse strand, counting down.
CCCGATGCTCTACAATCCTACCAACATGGATACCGATGCCGAGGGACGAATCTGGGTAGCGGAGGGAGTGAACTATCGGAAGAACAGGAACCGGCGCCCGGAGGGAGATCGGATTGTCGTGCTTGAGGATAAGGATAAGGATGGGAAAGCCGACAGCTCACATGTCTTCGTGCAGGATCCGGAGCTGGTTGCTCCGCTGGGGATCAGTGTGTTCGGCAATCAGGTCGTGGTGGCGCAACCTCCCCATCTTATTGTGTATACCGATGTTGACGGGGACCTAAGGTTCGATCCTGAGGTCGACAAACGGAAGAATGTCCTCAGCGGATTCAATGGCCGGAATCATGATCACAGCTTGCACGCCGTGGTGGGAGGTCCAGACGGGAAGTGGTATTTCAACCAGGGAAACTGCGGAGCACACCTGAAGACCCGGGATGGAGATGAGTATTTTGTCGGGGGTCCCTACAAGGGAGGCGAGGATCCGGTAGCCGACTCCCAAGCCATCGGAGGGAGAAAGAGCTCCGATGGCAATGTATGGGTGGGTGGCTTCGCGGCCCGGATGAACCCCGACGGGAGTGAGGTCCGCATCATCGGCCATGGGTTCCGCAACAGTTACGAGCATACTGTGACCTCTTTCGGGGACGTGTTTCAAAACGACAATGATGATCCGCCGGCTTGTCGGACCACCTGGCTCATGGAAGGAGGCTTCCTCGGATTCTTCTCCCCGGACGGCAAGCGTGGCTGGCGGGCCGATCAACGCCCCGGGCAGTCTATCCAGGACGCTCAGTGGCGCCAATGGGATCCGGGAACCCTGCCTGCCGGTGATGTCTATGGTGGTGGTTCGCCCACCGGAATCTGTTTTTACGAAAACGGTGCCCTGCCGTCTCGGTATTCCGGGATGCTTCTGAGCTGTGATGCCGGGCGGAAGGTCGTCTTTGGCTACCATCCCGAACTGAAGGATTCTGCCTATAGCCTTGATCGTTTTGACTTTGTCAAAAGCAAGGGAAGTAATCTGTTCCGCCCTTCCGATGTGATGGTGGGCGCGGATGGAGCTCTTTACGTTGCGGACTGGTTTGATTCCGGAGTCGGCGGTCATGCGGATCATGACGAGTCCTGGTCCGGAACGATCTACCGCATTGCCCCCAGGGGGTTTCAACCTCGGATCGCCCGGGCGGATCCAGGAACCATAGAGGGTGCAGTCCGCCTTCTTTGTAATCCTGCGCAGAACGTTCGTCTTGCCGGTTTGCAGAGTCTCAAGGCTGCCGGGTCCCGGGCCATTCCGGCAGTGAGGGAGCTTCTCCACCATGAAAACAGCTACGTTCGAGCCCGCGCGATCTGGCTTGTGGCTCTGCTCGGCCCCGGGGGAATGGAGATAGCGCTCTCCCTGATGGAGAATAGCCCTGACTCCCAGACACGACTGGTTGCCTTTCGCGCTCTGCGTAACGCAGGAGAGGACGTTTCGGTTCTCGTTTCCAAGATCTATCGGGAGGAGCCGAGCGCTGCGGTCCGCCGGGAAGCTGCTCTCGCTTTGCGGGACGTTCCGGCGAGGCGGAAGCATCGCTACCTCTCGCACCTCCTTCAACAGTGTAAGGAAGGCGACCGCGCCTATCTCGAGGCCTGTGGCCTCGGCGCTCAAGGGGCTGACGCCAACCTTCTGTGGCGCACTATCAAGCAGGGCGCCTCCATTCAGGATCCTACGGAGTGGTCCGAGGTTTTTACCCGCATCACATGGCGCCTCCGCCCCGGAGAGGCGGTCAATGAACTGCTCATGCGTGCCCGGAGCACCACCCTGTCTCTCGAAAAACGCCTTTTTGCCATCGAGACTCTTGCGTTCTACGAGGACCCCCGGGCCCTCGCCGCGCTTCTAAAGGTTGCGACCATCCAAGGGCCAGTGGGAGGCGAGGCCATCCGCTGGCTGATTCATCTTGGCAATACCCGTTGGCGGAAGCTGCAGGTCTTCGACTCCCTGAAAGAGAAGGGAATCTATGATCCAGAGAAAGTGGAGATTGCCGAGGCTGTCATTCCGGCCCCGGAGGGAAAGTCCAAGCTCCCATCATTGGGCGCTATTCTTGCCCTGAAGGGAGATGCCACCAGAGGGAAGACCACTGCGCTGCGTTGCGTGATGTGTCATCGTGTCGAGGGTCAGGGTGTGGACTATGGCCCATCTCTGGTGGGATGGATCAGCAATCAAGGAGAAGAGAGATTCGTGCAGGCAGTCCTCGATCCGTCTGCCGATATTGCCCTCGGTTATCCGGGTAATCGTATCAGGCTGAAGGGTGGGAAAGAGATCCACGGCCTTACCCTGAGCACCAAGAATCCACTTATCGTCCAAAGCCAGGGAGGGATAGTGCAGGTGATCTCCTCCAGCCGGCTTGAGTCCATCGAACCTCTGGAGCGTTCCCTGATGCTCTCTGCAGATCAGCTGGGCCTGAGCGCGCAGGACGTGGCTGACCTTCTTGCTTACTTCAAGGCTCTCAAGTAGGAGCCCGGGAGATGTGGGCTTGGGAGGTTGAGCGCAAGGTCGACCTAGCGAATGGACTTGTGCTTGCCGTTCTTGTCGACAACGGAGAAGTGCCCTCCGGTGCGCTTGGCAAGTTCGTCGAGGTCCTTGTGGGCACGGGGCTCCATCAGCGCGATGCAGTTGATTTGCACGCCCTGAGATTTCGCCTTGGCGCCAAGTTCACGCGCCCAAACGTCAGAGCCGCTGGCCACGCCATCGGTCATAAAGCAGATAATTTGTGGAGGGGGGCTCATCCCAAGGGCCATTTCAATTCCCTTGTCCCAGGAAGTTCCCGAGGAGAGAGGGGCTTTCTTGACGATGCGTCCGGAATCGGACAGCTGCTGGGGCGAGGCATTCAGCCAGCGGGCGCGTTGCCCGATCCCGTCAGGTCCCCAGCCTCCCCCGGCTTTCTTCCAGCGGTAGTTTTTGCCTCCGGGAGCTTTGACAGTCGCATTGCCGCCCTTGCGGTTCAGGTTGACCTGGTCCCCAGCCTCCCACGCGATGCAGGAGAAAAAGACGATTCCGTAGCGTGTGCCGTGAGACAGTTGGCTGATGGACTTGCTGAGTTCTCTGCGCATGAGGTCGGCTCGGCCTTGCGAGCCCATCGAGCTGGAGAAGTCGATGACGTAGCAGATACGCTCAGCGCGGACGGATTGACCGAAGAAGCTGGTTCCTCCGGCCCCATTCCCGTCACCGGATCCCCATCCCGCCCCGAAGTCGCTATCAGACCCGTAGTTGAGTGATGGACTCTCCGTAATCTCCGGGATTGGAACCGAGATAGGGGAGGGCGCGGTGCTGGCAACGACTTTTGCCATCGCGCTACTGGGAGCCGATGGTTTCCGTTTCACCTGGGGATCCATCCGCTTCTGGTCAACCTGCTCCTCCTCGGGCATGGCGGTCTGGTAAGTGACCAGGGCGGAGCTTTTCTGCGAGAGGTTGGGAAGGATAATGAAGGCCAGAATGATACCCGCCAGAGTGATTGAGAGCAGAGCGATGACCATGCTCATGGTAGTCGCGATCCTTCGCTGGCGTTGTAGTTCCGCCTCGGTCTCGGGTGACTGGATGTGCAGGCTCATCGGGGTAGTTTCCTCGTTATGCCTTAAAACGTCTGAATCACCAGTTTCTTTAGAAGAGATCTTCTCCAAATTTTTCTGGCGAGGGTCAGGGCCTCCTGCAACCAGATTTCTACTTTGTCATCGTGTGCCTGTATTGGAGAGCTATTCTTCATGAATCATGAAGATGCCTCTAGTCCTTCTTGTCTCTCTGCTGTTTATTGGGTGTGGGGACAACGGGGCACAGGTTGGCGGCGCTCGTATTAATACTGAGGAGATGCTCGATCGTTCTATCGCGTCTGGTGAGAAGGGGTGGCAGGAGGGGACTTCGGTTGAGGAGGAAAAGGTTCTCGCCTACCTGCATGAGGTATTGCTGAACAAGGAGTTCGGTGCGGGAGGTGGTAGTATCGTGCGCTGGATTGAATCCCCCGATGTGGTGCTGGTGGAGGGTGCCGAGACAAGCCGGGTCGTCTTCGATCGGGTGATAAAGCAGTTGAACGACGCCCTGGAAGGGACATCAATCCAGCTGGAATCCGTGGCAGAGTCGAGAAGGGCCCGCCGGATCGAAGTGTTCATGGTGCCTGGATCGCAGTTTGGGGCTATTGGTCGTGCACGCGGCTTCAAGGTGCACGGTAAACAGGACGGTTATGTGTGGGTGTTCTGGGATACCACGAAGAAGTTTATCCAAAGAGCCACCGTTATGGTTGCAGTTGACCGGATTGATGGGGATCTCCTTGAACATGTTCTCCTGGAGGAATTGACCCAGTCCCTTGGACCGCTGGGCGACACAACTGTCCTTCCTGAGAGTGTCATGTTTCAGAGGGGTAGCGACCATGGGAAGGCCCCGAAGCTGAGTGACTGGGATCGCAGGATGCTGAATCTGCTTTATGGGCATCTGAGACCGGGGGACGGAAAGGCTGAGGTCAGGGAGGCTTATCGCAGATTCTGGAGAGCCGATCTACATGCAAAGTCGGCGGAAGAGAGACGGCCCAACAAGAAGAAGGAATGAAAATGAAGGCGCCCTTATTGATCCATTTCCCGATCTTTTTCGGGTTCCTATATACGCTCGCAACACATCCAGAGTCAGGTGTCACCAGGACTTAAGCTACCGAATTGTAAAAGATGATGAAGGTCAGCACTACGTAAAGGAGGGCTGGCAGCATTTGGACGATTCTTTCCTTTGTTCGAATTCGGACAAAGACCGCTGTTACCATCATGCAAAGCAGCAAAAAAGAAGCGACCGAAAGCATCAGGGGCACTTTCAATCCTACAAGTAAGCCCAGCCCGCCCAGCAATTGACAGCAGCCCAAAAGAATTCGTTGGTTTTTGAATCCCCACCTCTCGTACTCCAAAACCATTCTTTTGGAAAAGAAGGAATTTATTCCATAAATGATGAAAGAAATTGCTGAAAAAAAGAGAATCGTCTGGGTGATAACCATCACTTAAATCAGCCCACCATTAAAGGCCGCGATGAACAGGCATAGCAGTAAAAGCAACGCCGAAGGTACATACTTTTTCAGAGGGTTTCTCACCTTAACGTGAAACGCTTGGGCGCAAATCAT
>DFWB01000103.1:13713-13859 GCA_002380675.1 Akkermansiaceae bacterium UBA4145 | reverse complement strand
CTGCTCCTGAGGCTGCTCCTGAGAGTAAGGATTCGCCTGCCGAGTAGGTTCCGGGAAGTGACCTCCGTGGTGCTTTCAGTGTGATTCTGTGAGTGTCCTCATGAGAGGTGGTGCCTCCCGCCCAGTTACGGTTGCTGCCCTTTTGA
>DFWB01000103.1:1446-13436 GCA_002380675.1 Akkermansiaceae bacterium UBA4145 | reverse complement strand
AGAGGTGGTGCCTCCCGCCCAGTAACGGTTGCTGCCCTTTTGATGTGGCTCCTGAAATATATGGTGGTGGCGTTGCTTGTCGCCCTCCTTGCTATTTTGGTGGCTGGCCTTTTTAAAAGGAAGGTAGGGGAAGAGGCTGAGCCATTACTCGGGAGCTTAGTGCTTGAGAGGTTGGAGGAGGACGATCACTGCAACGCAATTCTTGCGATCTCTCCGGATCTGCAGGGGCAGTTGGACGAGATTGGATTGATGCCAGAACGCGGCTCTCTTCACGGTGTCCCGGTCTTGGTGAAGGACAATATCGATGTAAAAGGAATGCCTACTACGGCGGGCTCGCGAGCACTGCTGAATAATCATGCAGGAACAGATTCTCCGGTGGTTGCAAATTTGAGGCGTGCGGGAGCTCTCATTGCGGGCAAAGCGAATCTTTCGGAATGGGCGAACTTCCGGTCGACAGCGTCAACGAGCGGATGGAGCAGTGTAGGTGGCCTGACAACCAACCCCTTTGATGCTTCCTGCAGCGCATGTGGGTCAAGTTCGGGGAGTGGAGCGGCTGTGGGATCCGGACTCGTAGACATTGCGATCGGAACCGAGACAGATGGATCAATTACCTGTCCGGCGGCAATGTGCGGTGTGGTCGGGCTGAAACCAACGGTTGGGTTGCTTTCGTGTGATGGAATTGTTCCGATTTCGGAGAGTCAGGACACCCCTGGTCCGATGACTCGCACTGTGAGACTTGCGGCTGTGGCTTTAAGTGCGATGGCTGGAGAGGGTTCGACGAATTACGAGGATTCTCTGGATCTGGGAGCTCTTGAAGGGCTTAGACTCGGGGTTCTTACTCCTCTTTGCGGAATGTATGATGACTCGGTTTCAGCCGCCTTTGCCGCTGCCCGGAGAACTCTGGAGCAGGCGGGGGCAGTGCTGGTTGAGATCGATAAGCTTCCAGACTTGAGAAGAATCAGCCAGCTTGAGTGGGAGATCCTTCTCCGGGAATTCAAGCGAGACCTGAATCTGTATCTTTCAGGACGGCCTCCTTCTGTCACCACGAGGACACTTGCGGATATCATCGCATACAACAAATCCCACGCTTCAGTGGTTATGCCCCATTTCGGGCAGGATATCTTTGAGAAATCGGAGGAAACTAATGGTGGGGAAGACCCGGAACTGCCAGGACTTGTGGCAGAGGCCAGGCGGCTGGCGGGGAGGGAAGGGATTGACCGGCTCCTCGATGAAAATCAATGTGTGGCCCTGATCGCTCCGACCACGGGGAGGGCGTTTCCAGTCAATCTTGAGGGAGGGGACGAATTTCAGGGAGCATGTACGACGCTTCCAGCAGTATCCGGATATCCTCATCTCACAGTGCCGATGGGAAGGGCAGATGGTTTGCCGGTTGGATTATCGTTCATGGGACCTCAATTTTCGGAAGCTCGTCTTCTCTCCATGGGGTATGCTTTTGAGCAGAGGATGAAATGACCCCGTGGCTGGGAGGGCGGATAACGATTGGGGTCCTTCTCTGGATTTGACCTCGGCGGGTTCCCGGGAGATGCTCATTCCAATGCGCAGGAAGATGAGCTGGTTTTCTTTTGCCGTAATCGCGGCGAGGGCTTTTCTGCAGCTTCGTGAGACCCGGAGGAGAATTATTTTCTATACGATTGTGGCACTCCTCGCAGTATTTGCGCTTGGAAACTGGCCCCTTGCCTCCTGGCTGGAGGAGGCACCGCTCAGATTTCTGTTTTATTGGGCGGGATGTGCCTTTCTCGCTATTTTCCTCTTCCTTTTGGGCCTCTATGATTTTCTGCGGATTATCAAGGAGTATAAGGATGTGCGCGGAAAGCTTCAATAGAATGTCGGTGGAGGTCACCGGATTCCTGACAAAGACAAACTAAACTACCCACCATAATATTGTGAGCCGCTGGATTGACGATTTTTTTGAGTTGTTACGCTTTCCCAGTGTTTCGACGGACTCCCGCCACGATGCGGATGTAAGGGCTTGTGCTGAATGGCTGGCGTCTCGCATGACTTCAGCCGGATTGCAGAGTGCGATCCATGATACGGATGGGCATCCGGTTGTGATTGGGCGCAACGCGCATGACTCTGACAGGCCGACGGTGCTGGTCTATGGGCACTATGATGTTCAACCGGTTGATCCACTTGACCTATGGGACAGCGATCCATTTGGTCCGGAGATTCGTGATGGAAAGATCTGGGCTCGGGGAGCGACGGATAACAAGGGGCAGTTCTTCGCTCATCTCTGTGGCATCACGGAAACGATCGAAGAGTGTGGGGAATTGCCGGTGAACCTCATCATGTTGCTGGAGGGAGAGGAAGAGATAGGCTCTCCAAATCTGCGTCCATTTCTTGAGGAGCATCGCTCTGAGCTAGCTTGTGACGTCATCGTGGTTTCTGACACGGGAATGGTAGCTCCGGGTGTGCCAACCATGGGCTACGGCTTACGTGGAATCACGTGTTGTGAGGTTGCGGTGCGGGGGCCAGCTCGTGATCTTCACTCGGGTGTTTACGGTGGGGCAGTGGCAAATCCTGCCACGGTAATTGGGCAGCTGGTGGCGAGCCTGCATGATCACGATGGACGTGTGGCAATAGAGGGCTTCTACGACGATGTTGCTGCTCTCGAGGAATGGGAACGTGAGATGTGGAGTGCGGTCCCTGGTATGGGCGAGGAAGATTTGCTCAAGGTTACGGGGTCACCTTCCACGTATGGAGAGAGTGGCTACACCTCCGCCGAGCGGCTTTGGGCCCGTCCCACGGCTGAGGTGAATGGAATCTGGGGCGGATATCAGGGTGAAGGATCAAAGACTGTTTTGCCTGCGGAGGCCTTTGCAAAACTTTCTTTCCGGCTCGTTCCCCACCAGGACCCTGTGGACGTGATGGATAAGGTTGAGGCTCACCTGAGAAAGCATTGTCCGGAGGGAGTGTCCCTGGAGTTGACCCGGGGGCATCATGGACAGGCCTATTACACAGATCCTCACTCGGCCCACGGAAAAGCGGCCCAGCAGGCACTCAGTGAGACTTTTGGATCTGATCCAGTCCTGATCCGGGAGGGAGGAAGCATCCCGATCATCCAAGACTTCAAGGAGGTTCTTGGAGTTGATACGCTATTGTTGGGTCTCGCTCTTCCCGATTGTCAGATCCATTCTCCCAATGAGAACTTCGCGGTTGAGAATTTTGAGGGAGGGATTCGTCTCAACCGCGTACTTTTTGACAAACTTGCCGCGATAGAGACCGAATCATGAGCGAGGGCGATCCATCAATTAAGCGTGACTTTATTCGTGAGATCATCTCGCAGGACCTGGCGAGCGGAAAGCATGATAAAATTGTAACTCGGTTTCCTCCAGAGCCCAATGGCTACCTGCACCTTGGACACGCCAAGGCGATCTGTCTTGGCTGGGGTATCGCCCAGGAGAATTCCGCCACGGGCTCGGAATTTCATCTGCGGTTTGATGATACCAACCCGTCCAAGGAAGAGCAGGAGTATGTTGATAGCATTCAGGAGGATGTGAAGTGGCTTGGTTGCGACTGGGGGAAGCACATCTATTTCGCCAGCGACTATTTTGAGTTTTTCTATGATTGTGCCATGCATCTGATTGAGCAGGGAAAGGCCTTCGTGGATGAGCAATCTCCGGATGAGATCCGTGCCGCTCATGGAACCGTGGCTGAGGAGGGGAGGGAGTCGCCTTATCGAGACAGACCAGTTGAGGAAAATGTGAACCTTTTCAAAAAAATGCGATCCGGTGACTTTGGCAACGGAGAGGCGGTCTTACGGGCCAAGATTGACATGGCTTCGCCCAACATGCACATGCGAGACCCAATTATTTATCGGGTCCTGCATGAGGATCACCATAATACGGGAGACAAGTGGTGCATTTATCCAATGTATGATTTCGCCCATCCTCTTGAGGATGCTCATGAGCACGTTACCCACTCGCTTTGTACGCTGGAATTTGAGGTTCATCGGCCTGTCTATGATTGGGTTATTGAGCATTGTCCGGTGCCAGCAGTGCCTCGGCAGATTGAGTTTTCACGGCTGACCCTCAATTACACGGTTGTGAGTAAACGAAAGCTCCTTCAGCTCGTGGAGGAGGAAAAAGTGGATGGGTGGGATGATCCCCGGATGCCCACGCTGTCAGGTGTTCGGCGTCGCGGCTTTCCCGCCGAGGCAATACGTAATTTCTGCACAGATGTTGGGATCACAAAGTTCAAGGGAATTACGGATGTCGCGAGGCTCGAAAATGAGGTGAGAAAATTACTAAACCGCGATGCGCCCCGGCGGATGGCAGTTCTTGATCCCCTCAAGCTGGTGCTGGTCAATATGGAAGCCGGTGAAAGAGAGGAAGTCGAAGCGAAGAATAATCCGGAAGACGCCGCCGCAGGCTCTCGGAAACTGACCTTGGGGCGTGAGCTTTGGATAGAGCGGGACGACTTTGTAGTGGAAGCTCCGAAGAAATATTTTCGTCTTGCCCCTGGCCGGGCAGTTCGCCTCAGGGGTGGATATATCGTGCAGTATGTTGATCATGAGATCGATTCGACTACTGGCGAAGTCTCCGAAGTTCACGTGGAGTTCATTCCAAATACGATCGGGCAGTCTCCCCCTGAGGGGGTTGTCTGCAAGGCAGCGATCCATTGGGTCAATGCCTCTGAAGCGGAAAGCGCGGAGGTGCGTCTATACGATCGCCTCTTTGATGATGAGAGTCCTGAGACTGCGGAGGGTGGATTCATGTCGGTTCTCAATCCCAATTCTCTCAAAGTAATTGAGGATGTGAAACTAGAGCCCGGGTTGGCCGCAGAAGCGCCGGGTTTCGTCTGTCAGTTTGAGCGTTTGGGATACTTTTGCGCGGATTCTCGCGATCATCTTCCGGGGTCGCAAGCCGTCTTCAACCGGACCATCGGGCTGCGCGATTCGTGGGCGAAAAAGTAGGTTGATGGATTTTCAGGATGCCGAGATGCCGCTTAACGTGGTGCAGAAAGATACACTTTCCCAAGTCAATTAGAGTGCCTTGTGATCTTGGGAACCTAATCAAAATTGGGCCTCCCTCAAGAGTGTCGGAGGTTGTTTCCTAAAGGAGGAAAACTGGCTGGACGCCTTTTTTGCCGGCCTTGCAAGAGGGGTCTGGCGATGGAGAGGGCAGCTATTTCGGACAGGCAAAAAGGCCGGTAATCCGAACAAAAAAAATATTCATATGCACTGATAATGTCCGAGCTCTGATGGCCTTGTTCCTTCAACTGCTCCGGGCTCATGAAAACAAACCTTTCCTTTGCAGCATGCTTTCTCCTGCTCTCCCTCAATGCCGTAAGCGCGGGCACTTCTGGAGCCCCGGAACCCCTGCTTGCTGGGTCAGCCCTCGATTGTCGTCACGATCAGAAAGAAGAGCTATTGTTCGCTCCAGTAAATCCAAGGCTGTCACTCGATCTGACTCGGAGCGAGATTGCCTATCCTCAGGTCAATGTGACTTTAGGAGGCGACCTTTGCCGTTCACAGAATTGGCAGAAGCCGAGTCGTAAGGTCCAGCGGGATCCCCATTACCTCTCGGTGGAACTCGCGTGCGTCGATGAGGGTCCTTCTCAGGTTCGCCGGGCTGGGCTCAGCCCATGGCTTCTGCTGTTGCTGCCTCTCCTGCTGCTGCCTTGCAGCTTCCTGCGCCCGGGGGGTGAATGAAATTCGGATCGGGACGATTTCAAGGAAGGGACGGAGCCTTCAAGCGGTTCATGTGTTGAAAAGAGAAGCGGGAGTCTTAGTCCCCTGCCATTTTTCCGGCATCGAGAGCGGAATTCAGCTGGTCTTCGGTGAGGCCAAGTTCTTCAAGGCGTTCGGAGCACAATTCTCGGACCGTTCTTCCGGATTCCACGGACTCTTTGGCAATATTGCTGGCCTTGTCGTAGCCAATCACAGGCGCCAATGAGGTCACCATGGAAAGTGAATACTCAATGAGCTCGTTACACCGGTCGACCTGAGCTTCGATCCCCTCAACGCACTTTTCCCTGAAGATACCGCAGACGTTTGTGAGGAGACGAATGCTTTCCATAACGCATTTTGCCATCACGGGCATCATCACGTTAAGCTCGAAATGCCCATTCGCGCCACACCAGGTGACAGTAGAATGATTGCCGAAGACACGGGCAGCGACCATGGTGACGGCTTCGCTCATGACTGGGTTGACCTTGCCCGGCATGATGGAAGATCCGGGCTGGGTTGCCGGGAGTGAGATTTCACCAATTGAGCATCGAGGGCCCGAGCCGAGGAGTCGTATATCATTAGCAATCTTGTAAAGACTGGCTGCGATAGTGTTGAGGTGTCCATGGCACTCAACGAGGGCATCTTTTCCTGACTGGGCCTCAAAATGGTTTTCGGCCTCACGGAACTCGATGCCTGTCTTTTCTGCGATGAAGGCAATAGCTCTCGGAGGGAAGTCGGGATGGCAATTTAGTCCTGTTCCGACCGCGGTTCCTCCCAGTGCTAGTTCGTGAAGCGCCTTAAGTGCCTTGTGTGCCCGATCGGTGGCTCTGGTAAGTTGCATGGAGTAACCGCCAAATTCCTGCCCAAGACGAACCGGAGTCGCGTCCATGAGGTGCGTGCGTCCGATTTTGAGCACTTCATGAAATTCCGAGGCCTTCGCCTGAAGGCTGTCGCGGAGTGCGGTCAGGGCCGGGAGAAGATCCTCCTTGAGGGCCACCCCTGCGGCGATGTGCATCGCGGTGGGAAAGGTGTCGTTCGATGACTGCCCCTGGTTCACATGATCGTTGGGGTGCACGGGTTTCGTCTCCCTGTCCGCATCGATCGCTACCCCGGCTATTTGTGCGCAGCGGTTGGCGATCACCTCGTTGGCATTCATATTGGTCGAGGTTCCAGAACCCGTTTGGTAGACATCGACGGGGAATTGATCATCGAGCTTTCCCTCATAGACCTCCCGTGCGGCCTGCTCGATGAGCGGAGTTTTATCCGCAGGAATATGGCCCAGCTCGCCGTTGACACGCGCAGCAGCCCATTTGATCAGGCCAAAAGCATGCACGACACCTGATTCAACGGGTTCGTTGGAGATTGGAAAGTTCAGGACGGCCCGCTGGGTGGAAGCTCCGTAGAGGGCCTCCGCGGGGACCGGCATTTCTCCCATGGAGTCTCGTTCTAGGCGAGTATCGCTCATAGTCCTAGAACTACGCCGCAAGATTCCTGTTGCAAGTAACGAGTGCAGAGGAATCTTCAGGAAATGGTGCCGGAAAGGCCTGTTTACTGGCTTCTCCCCTCGTCAAATAGCCTCACGAGGTAAAAAACCCTTGAATCGGCCCAGAATCCACGTAAGACCCCCCCTCCCATGGCAAAGAAGTGCTGGATAGAGCGAAACAAGCGCAAGCAGAAGACTGTCGAGAAGTTCAAGGACCTTCGGCACAAGCTGAAGAAGGAGAAGGACTATATCGGTCTCAGCATGCTGCCTAGGGATGCAAGCCCCACTCGCGTGGTCAATCGCTGTGAGGTGACTGGTCGCCGCAGGGCCTTTCTTCGTCGCTTCAGACTCTCTCGGATCACCTTCCGCGAGATGGCATCAGCAGGGCTGATTCCCGGCGTGACAAAGTCTAGCTGGTAGGCTATCTCCTGCGGTTCGAATTGCAGTGGTAATAGAGCCCTGCCGACCGCTCTCACGATGCCCCTTTACGAGTATCTATCTGAAAACTCAGGTGATCCGTCCAAGAGCTGTGTTCGCTGCTCTCGTGGTTTCGAGTTGAGAAGGCCGGTAGACCGACCTGCGCTGGAATTCTGTCCTCTGTGCAAGAATCCGGTACGCAAGGTGGTCAGCCGGGTTCATTCGCCTCGGGTGGCAAAACCTTTTTCTGCAAAGGCAGCTAAGAATGCCGGCTTCACGGTCCTCGAAAAGCGAGACGAAGGTGTTTTTGAAAAGTTGTAGGGACCTCCCCTCATGAGTTCGCATATCCAATTTCTGCTAGCGAGTGGCTCTGAGATTCCGACGAATCTCCCCGGGTGGAATGAGCTTCTTTTGTATCTTGCGGGGATTTTCATCTTTCTGGTTCTCAATGCGTTTTTCGTGGCGGTGGAGTTTGCTCTCGTCAAAGTGCGGAAAAGTCAGGTCCTTGAGGCGCAAGCCAAAGGCGCTCGTGACTCGCATCTCGCTCTGAGAGCTCTCGCGAAACTGGACGGATACCTCTCCGCAGGTCAGCTCGGAATCACGGTTGCCTCACTCGTACTTGGTATGCTCGGTGAGCCGCTGGTCTTTAAGCTGGTTGCTCCTCTCCTTCACGAAACCGGATGGCACCCGGTGGCGATCAGGGTGACTTCCTTCCTGATCGCGGCGGCGTCGTTCTCGTATATCCACGTAGTGGTAGGGGAGCAGGTTCCAAAGGTTCTTGCCATCCGCAAGGCGCTGCCCACGACGCTCTGGTTGATTCGGCCGCTGCATTGGTTTTATTGGAGCTTTGGATGGGCGATCTGGATCATCAACGGATCAGCTGGATGGATTTTACGTCGGTTTTTCAAGGTAGATCCCACAGGCCATGATGAGGTCCACAGTGCAGAAGAGCTCGCTCAGCTTGTCGAGGAGAGCGAGAAGCACGCAGAGGTGACCACTACGGAGCGCGAAATCCTCATTAAGGCGCTTGAATTGAACGAGCTCAAGGTGCTCGACGTCATGATTCCGCGAGGTGAGGTGATTGTCTTCGACCTGGAGGAAACGGCTCAGAGCAATCTTTCCCGGGCGATCAAGACACAGCATACGCGCTTCCCGCTGGTAGAGGGGCATCTCGATCGCACTCTCGGGATGATTCATTTAAAGGATCTTGTTGCGGTTTCAGATGATGCGGAGCCGGACCTCCGTGAGCTCCGGCGCGATATGCCCACTGTTCCGGGGGCCATGCGTCTGGATACTCTTCTGACTCTCTTTCTCAGGGAGCGGTCTCACCTTGCGCTGGTAGTGAACGAGTTTGGCGATCCCATGGGAGTCGTATTTCTCGATAACGTGCTCGAAAAACTGGTGGGAGATATCCGCGATGAATTTGATGCCGAGCCCCAGCAGACCATGGTCTCGAATAGCGATCGCATTCTGGTAGCGGGGTCTCTGCCGCTGAGCGAGCTGGGAGCTCATGTTGCCTCTCCGAACCTCGAGGCGGCCGAGGCTACAACGATAGGCGGCTACCTCTCTGTCAAGCTAGGGCGCCTCCCAGTCGTAGGAGATACAGTCGGAGCAGGAGACTATCAGATTGAAGTTACCGATGCTGACGAGCGCCGAGTCAAGGAAGTGGCATTCGTGCGAAAGGTCGAGTCCGAAGGTGAGAGTTCAGCCTGAAGGCGGGCTGAGACGTCGGGAAGGGCGGATCTTCACGCGTGTTCGAGGAGGATGGAGTCAACCGCCTTCTCAACCTGAAAGGTATCAGAAAAGATCACGAGGGGAGTCCCTGCGGGTATGTCACGGCGGTTGCGCAGGGTAGTAATTGCTCCAGCGATCGTTTCCCGGGGTTTTTCCTGAAACGGTATCACGAAGGGGCGAACTCCACGTGAGAGGGAGAGTCCTCGACACACTCTCGTGTCAGGAGTGAAGGCATAGATCGGACCACGTGGCCGGAGAAGGGCGGCTTGGTGTGCAGTGGCACCACTCCGAGTAAAGACGACAAGGGCGGCATCCGGGATGGAGTCAGCAAGGCCGACGGCAGCTTTGACGGCCCTCTGACGTTTGGTGGGGAGGTCAGCATCCCGGGCATATCCGAGCCCTCCAGAACGTTCGATCCTGCGAGCCACGCGGTCGAGGACTTCAATGCAGCGGCGAGGATGGCGTCCAACGGAGGTTTCCCCGGATACCATCAGGGCGTCCGCCTCTTCATAAACAGCATTGGCACAGTCGGTGACCTCGGCCCTCGTGGGAGTAGGATTGTCGATCATGGACTCAAGAAGGTGGGTGGCGACAATGACTCGGCGCCCAAGTTCGTGACACCGTTTGACGATTCGCCGCTGGATGATGGGCAATTCCTCAATATGCACCTCGATTCCCAGATCCCCCCGGGCCACCATCACGAGGTCAGAGGCTTGGACGATGTCGTCAAGGTGTTTGATGGCCTCTTGGTCTTCCAGCTTTGAGATGATCTGGGCATGGCCTCCAGATTGCTCGATCTCGGCTCTTAACTCCCGGACGTGCTCTCCGTCTCTTACAAAAGAGCCCGCAACAAAGTCCGCGTCGCACTCCGTGGCCAACTTGATGTCGGCCCGATCCTTTTCGGTGAGGGCAGGCAGGTTCAGTCTGACCCCGGGCAGGTTGATGTGACGCCTCGACCCTAGCTGACCATCGGTTCTTACCGTGCAGGTGATACGATCCTCGTCGATCGCTTTTACCCTCATGATCATGCTTCCATTATCAACCAGCAGGGAGTCACCCTCGGCGACATCCTCAATAATTCCGCTGTAGTTGACCGTGGTGGACAAGGGGATTTGGGGGTCACTATCGCGGCATCGGAACTCAACCTCGTCTCCCTCCTTGAGGGAGAAGGCTTCAGGCAAAGTGCCAGTACGAATTGAGGGGCCCTGCAGATCGAAGAGTAAGCCGACCGTGCGTCCCCTCGGGGCATCGCTTGCAGCTTCCCTGACAAGGCCCGAAACCATCCTGGCCCAATCGTGGGAGGCGTGGCTCATATTGAGCCGGAAGGTGTCGGCCCCCGCCACAACAAGTTCCCGGATTGATTCGAGGGTCTCCGTTGCTGGTCCCAGGGTCGCAAGTAATCGTGTTCTCCTCACTGAATCATCCTGTCGGGCTACGGCTATCTGGACAAGAGCAATGGGCTAAAACCCTTATAATAGGGCGGAGAGATGATCTGCCTCAAAGCAGTTGTCCGCGGATTATTAAGGGCAAGATGAAGAGGAATGGAAAATTCCCCGCTTGGCTCGATCATTACGATGATGCCAAGGTAGCTGAAGACCCTGAATGATTCTTTCGTGCCGTATTCTTTTGATTGGGAGTGCAATCGCTCTTACTTCTTTTGCGCTGGGTGAAACCCGCTGGAGGCAAAGCTACGACGCGGGTTATGTGGACCAGTCGGGCGCCTATGCTGGAGGGTCTGAAATCATGCACCTCGTGGCGCACAAGGGGAAGATGTATGCTGCCAATGGTTACTGGGTGGATGCGCGCTGGGTCATTCCTCCGGAGGGGCGAAAGCAGAGTGCTCAGGTCCTTCGCCTCGATCAGGCAGACGGAGAATGGCAGGTTGACCTCGATACGGGAAAGACCAATGAAATGGGGCTGGAGTATATGAAGGGAAACGTCCTGAAGTCAGTGACGTTTACCCGAGACAGGAGCGGTGGTTTGCTTGCCCAGCCACACAAGCTTCTTGTCATGGCTGCGGGTGCTAATTTTGAGAAGGGAGGAGCGGTCTCGGTCTGGGTTCGGGACGATGAAAAAGGAACTTGGGTTCACACTCTTGTGCGACACGGGTCCAGCGCAGGTGGGATCCGCTGGGTGCCCAGGGACATGGAAGTGCATCGGGACAAGGAGACCGGGGTAGAGCGACTCTTTCTTTCACTTGGGAACCCCGGGATTATCTCAGGCACCTACGATGAGAGCCTTCCGGGGAAAATCAGGTGGGAGCGCCACCTTGAGCACCCCTTCCTTTCCGAGGGTTCCTTCAGAACGAGACCCCTTGGTATCACGCGGGCCAATAACTCGCTGTTCTTTTCCGAGGGTGGTGCGATCTACCAGCGTGTTGATGGAGCGCCGGCTCGCTACCGCGTGGTTCTGGATCTTCATGAGGATACCGATACAGACGTGGGCGGTATCCGGGGGTTGAGTGCGGTCAGGAATCCGAGGGGGGCAGGGGAATCCCTCTTGTTTATCTGGGCCCCGGGCGCCCGCTCTGCAAGTCAGGTTAAACGGCTGGACCCGGATGGCAGGGGAGGATTCACGCTGCATGATGAGGTGAGTATTATGGATCTGATGAGCAGGAAGCTGGGGGTGGAGGTCAGCTACACCTTGGGTGCTCACAACATGATGTAT
>DFWB01000103.1:0-1061 GCA_002380675.1 Akkermansiaceae bacterium UBA4145 | reverse complement strand
AAGAACGAACTGCGTTGGAAGGGGAGCGCGCTTTACGGCGGAGCGATGTACGCAGTCCGACGAGCAGACCTGAGTTACACCTTGCACGAGATCAATAACGAATACAAACCGGGTAAGCCGGTTCTGGTCTCACCGAGAGCTTTCTGCCTTTCTCCTTTCTCCGATAAGGGCATCTATATCGGGGGTCACGATGCGAGTCGTAAGATATCAGATGACATGGCCTGGATTTTTGAGGCGCCTCTGGAGGTTGCTCTTGGCCAGACGAAAGGGAGGGACGCGGAGCTGATCGAAAAGGAGTCCCTGCGCTCTCCGCGCCTTATGGAAGGTCCACTTCATGAGTTGCGGATCTATTCCGCGGCCGAGGGCAGGCATGGGGATCTGATCAAGCGCTTCAAGGATCACACCGACCGGATTTTTCGCAGGCATAAGTTGGAGGCTCTGGGCTACTGGATCCCTACCGGGGGGCCTGCCAAGAAACGGCGAAGGTTGGTTTACCTGCTTAGACACGAATCTCGCTACGATGCCTATCGGAACTGGGTAAATTTCTCCAACGACCGGGAATGGGAGCGAGTACTGGATAAGCCCGAGTTTCAGGGACTGCTGGCGAAGAAACCGGAAAGTATCTTCCTGAATGAGAAGCCGTATTCCCGCCTCCGGGAGGTTGCGATCAAGCAACCGGGAGGCATCTATGAATTGCGCATTTATGCGGAAGCTCGAGGAGAGACCACAGCGCTGGAAAACTGGTTCGAAGGGCAACTGAGACCCCTGTTTTCCAAGCATGGAATGAGGGAGATTGGATCGTGGTCCCCGTTTGATAAACCCTCCTCAGGGACATCTTTTTTCAGCCTGCTCTACCACAAGGACCGTGAACAGGCAGAGGCTGCTTGGAAGGGACTTCACCGGGATCTTTCTTCAAAGCAGGAGGCGGTCAACGGTGATGTCCTGTCGACACAGTCGGATGTGATCTTTCTCCGCGCCCTCGGCTTTTCGCCTCTTAAGTAGATCCACTCTGATCTGATGAATCTTTGATCGGTCGCGAGGAGTAAATCTCTTATTATGGT
>DFWB01000356.1 GCA_002380675.1 Akkermansiaceae bacterium UBA4145 | reverse complement strand
AGATATACCCGGAGACTACTGTCTGAACCTAGCTGTGACATTAGATCTGTTCCTTTCTTGTTTGGTTGTGGAGCATCGCCTTGAATGAATTTGTGAACATAAGGCCTGCTGCCACCCTGTTGTTCACCACAAAATACCAACAATCAAGGATTCCGTCGCCTTAAAGTGGCTCTGTTAATGTTTTGTTTCTTTTTAGTGGAAGAAACGAAGAGCATTAAGGTAGTAGCCGCCTCTTGCTGCCATAGTGGTGATAAGCCCATGACCCATTCCGCCTCTACCGCTTTCGTTTTCTTCCCCCCCGCCGGCGACTACCGTGCCGTTCTTGAACCCTCAAGGATTCAGCCTTTACCTCCGGCCGCTTCCGAATCTCTCCCATTCGCTGACGGGCCATCGCATAAGCCTCGCGATGCATCACGATAGGCGAGGGGTAATCCCTGCCGATCTGACAACCTACTTTTTCCTGAAGGACGCCCGGCATCCGGTGAGGCTCAGCAAGATACACCTTGGGCACGCCTTCAAGTTCAGGACAAAATCGGCGCAGGAACTCACCCTCTGGGTCCTGATCCACCACTTGCTTGGCGGGAGAATAAATGCGGAGGGTGTTGATACCCGTCACCCCGGACTGCATCTGGAACTGGCTAAAATGAATGCCGGGTTCGTAATCGAGAAAATGCCGGGCGAGAAACACCGCAGTCTGTCTCCAATGAAGCCATAGGTGGTAAGATGCAAATGACACAAGCATGGCACGCATCCTGAAGTTAATCCAACCGGTCTGATGCAAAGCACGCATGCAGGCATCAACCATGGGATAGCCAGTCTCACCCCGACACCATGCTTCAAAGCGATCTTCGCGAAACTCAGTCTCACGAAGACCATCATAGGCTCGATTCATGTTCTCAAATTCGATCTCCGGCTCATCCTCGAACTTTTGCATGAAGTGGCAATGCCACCTAAGCCTTCCCTCGAAGGAACTGAGAGATTGTGCCCAGCGCTTGTCCAGAGGCCTTCCCTCCTCTCTCGCATAGCGCACGTCCATGATTCGGTCTCGCGTGCTCTGAAAGACCTCCCGAATAGAAATGTTCCCCCACGCGAGATACGGGCTCAGCCTGCTACAGCTCGCTTCTCCCGTCAGTGGACTCGACATTTCCTTCCTGTATCCCACACCCCGTTCCTGCAGGAAGGAGTGCATCGTGTCCCACGCCAGTTTGGCTCCTCCTATCTGCGCATTCAATTTCGTTGTCTCTTCCAACCCAACATCCTGAGGATCAGGGATATTCCCGGAGGCTAGCCTGCCCGGGCATTGGACTCTCTCAGGAGTTTCCGTCAAGGGCTCAGCCATCCTCCGCTTCCAGCGTGCGGCCCATCCATCCCGGGATTTCAAGCCTCTGACCACTCCCGTCTGGGGAATTTCCTTCCATCGCACGCCTCGACCTTCCGTCCAGCTCTTCACGCGCTTGTCTCGATTAAAAGTCAGGAGGTTACCCGTCTCTTCATGGCTCCAGAGATCTTCAAATCCTGTCCCTTTCCACAACTCTTCGAGCACATCCGGAACTTCCCCCACCCGGATAATAAGCTCTCCACCCCGGGCCCTTAGCTCTTCTCTCATCTCCATGAGCGATTCGGTCACAAAGCGGAAATGACTGCCGTCGGCATCGTCAGCTCCCCAGAAACTTGGCTCGAAACAGTACAGGCAGACTACTTTTCCTCGTTGGCAAGCTTCCTGCAGTGGTCGGTGGTCGCTCAAGCGTAGATCCCGCTTAAACCAGACTACACCAACCCGTTGATCATGTGAATGAGTCAAAACGGTGAACGTAGATTCATCGTGACCAGAGCACAGGGTTCTCTGGGGCGCCAATCGTTTTCGCTCCCGGAAGCACCGTGTAGTGCGAAACCGTTTCACGACTGGATTCCGCATAATGTGAGTCCTTTTGGCAACCGGAGGACAGTTCTCCTTGCTTTCCCCTCATCCCGGCAAAGCGTCGGGGGTTTGAAGGTTCTCCTGTTAACCCTCAGACCATCCTATCCTGTTCGAACCATTGGAAATCGCGCTCCTCCATACTCTGGCGACCATCTACATGACCGGGTTGATCTGGTTCGTTCAAGTCGTGCACTACCCTTTAAAAGAACTGGTCGGGTCCGCTCACTTCTCCGCCTATCAGGAGTCTCACAAGAATCGAACCGCATGGGTAGTCGGTCCTCCGATGTTGCTAGAAGCCGGATCTGCCCTCTGGTTGACGATAGACCCTCCCGGAGACACCACCCACCTCTGGCCGATCGTAGGACTAACATTACTTGCCTTAATCTGGCTCTCTACTGCGCGCTTCTCCATACGATATCACCACATTCTTAGTCATGGATTTGATGCCACTGCGCACCAACAGCTTGTTCGAACAAACTGGATCAGGACCATACTTTGGACCATCCGGTCTCTCCTCGCGCTTTTCCTCCTCTACTCCATCAGCGGATCATAGAAACCAGCACTCCTATGCCCTCCCGCCCTTGCCGCAGATCTCTCCTTGTATTCCCTCATCAGCTCTTCGCAGAGCATCCCGGACTCGCGGAGAAACCGACCCAGATCTTCCTGATCGAAGACAGTCTTTTCTTTGGCGACACCGATCATCCAGCCCGCTTCCATAAACAGAAGCTCTGGCTGCACCGGGCCTCCATGAAGCGTTATGAAGCCCGGCTCAAGGAGTCAGGACACGATATCACCTATCTTGATCATCTTCCCGGTGGATCCGCATTGCGGCAGCTCTTCGAGAAAACTCTTCAACATACCGATGAGGATCTCCTCGTGGCCGAGGTTCACGACTTTCTTCTCCAAAAGAGATTGGATCGCTTTTGCTCCCTGTATTCCAAAAACATCGAATCCCTCAAAACGCCCATGTTTATCAATGACGGGGCGACCAACCGGGAATTCAGGGACGGCAAAAAACGCTGGTTCATGGCGGACTTTTACAAGTTTCAAAGACGGAGACTGGGTATCTTGATGGACGGGGACAAGCCCACCGGGGGCGAGTGGAGCTACGACGAGCAGAACAGGAAGAAAGTCCCCAAGCGCATGCTCAGTGAGGTTCCCGATATACCGTTCCCTGAGCGGGACGCTCTCGACCTGGAGGCTCGCAGCCATGTCCTCGCCAATTATCCTGACAACCCCGGCAGCCTCGACTCTCTCTACTACCCAACCTGTCACGAGGGCAGCGAAGAATGGTTACAGCAATTCCTCACCTCACGTTTCACCCTCTTCGGGGATTATGAGGATGCCATGGTGGAGGGAAAGAACTGGCTCTGGCACAGCGTCCTGACCCCCATGATGAATATTGGGCTTCTGACTCCAGAGCAGATCCTTCGCTCCGCTCTCGCCCATGCCGAGAGCCACGAAATCCCGCTGAATTCCTTGGAAGGATTTATTCGGCAGATTGTTGGTTGGAGAGAATTTATGCGGGCCACCTATGTCGATCTCGGCGTGACAATGCGCACCTCCAATCACTGGAACCATTCCCGCAAGATCCCGATCTCTTTCTACGAGGGCACCACCGGGATTGCGCCCATCGATGACGTCATCGCACGGGTCAGGGAAACCGGCTACTGCCACCACATTGAACGGCTCATGACTCTGGGAGGATTCATGTTCCTCTGCGAGTTTGACCCAGATGAAATCTACCGATGGTTCATGGAGATGTTCGTCGATAGCTATGACTGGGTCATGGTTCCCAACGTCTACGGCATGAGCCAGCACGCCGACGGCGGTGGAGTTGCGACCAAACCTTATTTTTCCGGTTCCGCCTATATCCGCAAGATGAGCAACTACCCTGCCGGCGACTGGACCTCGGTATGGGACGGGCTCTACTGGCGCTGGATTCTCAACCACGCCGACTCCCTCGCGAAAAACCCCCGGTGGGCGATGATGTGCGCCACCGCGAGGCGCATGGCCCCGGAGAAAAAGGCTTCCCATCTGGAAGCGGCCAACAGATTTATTGCCCAGCTCTGAGGAGGCTTTATGCCGTGCTTACGCACCCGGCACCCCTATGCGCCGGAAGGAGTCTCGATCGTTGCCATTACCCGGCGTGCCGAGTCGAGACCAGAACTCATCGCCAATGGCACTCGGCCGCGTCCACAGAGCCCATCTCCCGCAAAGAAGAGATTCACCTGCTCACCGGTCCGCAAGGACTCGACATCCACTGCACTACTGGGACTCGCCAGCATCCAGCGTTGGCTGTCCCACCAATCCGGCTTCTGTGCTACCTCCGGCAGCAAGGCGCTGACGTGCTCGAGAACCTCGGGGAGAATGTCCTCCGGCGGATACTCTACCCTCCGGCTGGTC
>DFWB01000373.1 GCA_002380675.1 Akkermansiaceae bacterium UBA4145 | reverse complement strand
TCGTCTGGCGTATTTCCGTCCCCCTGAAGTGCCATCTGAGGAGGAAGAGTGATCTCGAACCTCGTGGCCTCTCCCGGAATTGATCCGACCTCGATTTTGCCTTCGTGGGCTTCGACGGCGCGTCGGACGATCGAAAGGCCAAGTCCTGTTCCTTTGATTTCTTCCTGAGAATGGTGTTTCTCGACACGATAAAATCTCCGGAAGATGAAGGGTAGGTCCGAAGAGGGAATGCCGACTCCATTATCTTCAACCCATATAATAAGACCGGACTCCTCTTCTCTCCATCCGACTGTGACCGCGAGAGGCATTTGAGGGTTTTGCTTCAGAGCGTTCTCCACGAGATTAAATAAGATCTGAGTCCAATAGAACCGGTCTCCAGCCAGACGAACTTCTGGAACTTCCATTTGCAGATTAACTGAGGCGCCTTGCGTGGATATGACAGATTCAAGACGTTCCACCACGTCCAGAGCGCAGCTCTTTAGCCTGAATGGCTTGATCTTGAGGGTGTTGGCCTCGCCCGACTCAAGGCGAGAGATGATAAGCATATCCTCAACGATTCGAGCAATTCTGCGTCCATGTTTCCCCATAATTTTCAGGAATCTCAGGGCCGTGTCTTGGTCCTTCAGGAGGTCGCCTTCGGTCAGGTTTTCCAAATACCCATTGATGATAGCGAGGGGCGTCCGTAACTCATGGGATGCATTGGCCACAAAATCCTTACGAACCTGCTCAGTATGGTACTCTGTTGTTATATCCCTCAAGAGGACACGCATGGAGCTCTGGGAATGACCAGATTGCACAGGAGCTGCGTCGACGAGCCATGCGCTTTCTCCAGTCTGTTCCAGCGTTGTTGCAGAGGTTTCCCGATCGCTGAGGATAACCGGCCTTACGATTGCTTCATTTTCTACCAGAGCTTCAAGAACAGCTTTGCTCAATCGGGGAGCCATTCCGCATGCGTCGATTTTTTGTCCGATACCACCCTGGCCGGAAAAGAACCGTGCAGTAGCGGAGTTGGCATAGGTGATCACCCCTTCCGAATTGAGCAAAAAGCAGGCGTCGCTAAGGGTATCAAGGATCGCGTTCTCGGTGAGTGCGTCTTGAGCAAGAGCTTGGGATGGGTCTTTTTTGATGTTCGCCTTTTTCAACATAGTCCGGTCTTTTTCTCTTCGAAGTTGTCTCGTCGTGGTGATGAACAAGGTGGCCAGAACAAGAGAGAGAACAATTAGGAGGAGAGTGAGCTTCAGGAGGGAGGTCGAAGACAGTATCCGACTCCACGTACGGTTTCCACTATTCCCGCATCATCACCGAGTTTTTTGCGCACTCTCTTCATGTGAGTGTCGAGAGTGCGACTGTATATATCTTCACTATATCCCCAGACGTGGCGGAGGAGGTCTCCACGGGATTGTGGAGTTCCAGAGCGCTCGGCGAGATAGAGGAGTAACTTAAATTCGATCGAGGTGAGATCGACACGCTCCTTGCCGAGGAAACATTTCAGGCTGTTCTTATCGAAGGTAAGTTTGCCACACGCATAACGAGTGGGGCTTGGGGTGTCGGCCGAGCGGCGTAGGACCGACTGTGTCCTGAGGAGTAACTCTTTAGGGCTGAATGGTTTTGTGAGGTAATCGTCTGCGCCTGCCTCCAGCCCCTTGATCCGGTCTTCGGTCTGGGCCCGAGCGGTCAGCATGATCACAGGAGTCCTGCTTGTCCTCGAGTCCCTGCGGAGTTCTTTAAAAACGGCGAAGCCATCCTTTCCGGGAAGCATCAGATCAAGAATGATAAGGTCTGGTTCCTCGGACCATGCCCGATCCAGACCGGCGATCCCATCGTGAGCGGTGATGGTAGAAAAACCAGCACGCTGGAGATTGAAGGATACCAGCTCGGCAATATCTGGTTCGTCCTCGACGATCAGTATTTTTTGCATAATCCGTTCCGGAATATTCTCGTCCATTCGATTCGGCGCTCTTTAACAGGTAACGAAATTGTCACAAACACGCTGGAACCCCTTAAAGCTAACTGCTGGCATGTGACCGGTGCCACTCATGATATATTTGGGGTGAAATTTCAGACGGCTTGATCTCGCTTCGTCCACCCCAGAAGACGTTGGTATAAGAAACCGGTATGCCGGTTTCTTCCAGATGCTGATCGATGGCAGCTTTATGGGAGAGGACGGTCTCTTTTTCGGATCCATGCACGACCCCCATGATGTTGACGTTGCCAAATTCGGGGCCGCCTTCCCTCCAGTAGGCGTGAGTCATGCAGTGATGGCGCCCCACTTCGCCGCCAGCTTCGATTTCCCGACCTTTAGGGACGGCCCAGTGGAACAATCCATTAAATCGAGTCACCCGCTTTCCTGTTTGCGAGGGTTTGACGTGCTCGAGGAATGTGGAAAACCGGCCGATCACTTTTTTCTGATTGAGAATCAGGGCGACCTCGAGAAACCGTTCGAGAGAAACCCCTGCAATTTCGGCCCGGGCTTTCCAGGGGTTTTCGATGATTTCCTCCGGCTTGAGCTCGTCTTTCATCGCGATCAAGACCCTCCATTCCTCCTCATCCAGTGAGACGGTGGCCGTTGTCATCATTTCTGCGGGTTCGTTGACCTTGGCACCAGGCTCCAGTCCTTTCCGCCGAACATGGCCCACTCCCAGTGCAAAAAGACCCTTAGCGGGCATCAGCAGAAATTCCTCAGCACCTACGATCCGCTTGAGCACGTTGCCATGCTCTTCGAGGGACTCTCCTTGTGGCACCTTGAGGGTCGTCCAGAGGCGGTAACCAGAGCCGGAAACCTCGGTATCCGTGGTTCGAAGGACGACATGGCCAGAGAAAGGGTCATGCTTGGCCATGAACTCAAAGGCGTCATTCAGCTTTTTTGGGCTTACACGCCATGCCACGAGTGCTCCATGAGCGAGTTTGGTTGCCAGCAAGGTCTGTCGGACGCGGCGGATTACTCCGGCTTCAAGCATAGCCCGTATTCTTGTCAGGACGGTTTCCAGCGGAACGTCGGATTGCTGGGCAATGATGTGGAAGGGTTTCTCCTGAAAGCCTGCTACGAGATCCTCTGAAACAGAAAGAATCTGGGCGTTAAGGGGGTCGTCGTGTTCGGTAGGAACGCTCATGAGGTCAGGGTGAATTTCCTTATTGTGAATGTCGTGGGGGAGAAGGGTGAAGAAAGAAGAACCTCACTTCGATATGAATTTTCGGTTTACTTCCGCCAGCGCAGAGGAGCGGTCTGTAATACGTCCCTCCAGCTGTTCAGTCTGGAGATGGTGCAGGATTTTCCCAAAACGTGGCCCAGGCCTCAATCCCAGAGAGATAAGGTCGCGGCCCGTAAGGAGTGGAGGTGGAATCAAAGGCTCGCTTGCGAATTCCTCGCTCTTGGAGTGCAGGAATTCAATGTTATCGAGCATTCCGTGACTGCTAGTGCAGTCGACACGGTGTAATTCGAGCTCTTCCTGATAGGTAGTGCGGGCCATGAAGCGCTTCAGTTTGGCAGGTCGCATCTTCTGCACGTTCATGAAATTCATGTGGTTACCAACCATGGAGCAGACGTCTTCGATTACCTGATTAGAGTAGCGCAGGCGGCGGAGAATGACAGCTGACATTTCTGCACCAATGCGGTCGTGACCATTATTTCTTATGCGGCCCGTTTCATCGACGGTGAAGGTTGGGGGTTTTGCTATATCGTGGAGGAGGACCGATAGGACGAGCTCCAGTGAGGCGCAGTCATCGAGGAGTTCCGTCATCAGCAGGGTGTGGACATAGACGTCTCCCTCTGGGTGAAATTGGGGGGATTGCTCACAGCCCTGCAGCTTCAGGAACTCGGGTATGATGAATTGCATCAGGCCGCCGGTAACAAGCAGCTCAAGACCTCTTCGTCTGGAGCGGTCTGTTATGATTTTGTCGAACTCATCTCGGATCCTCTCGGGGCTCACCCTTGCAAGAAGCGCGGCATGCCTGCAGACGGCACTCCACGTAGAAGGATCAATTTCAAATCCCGTTCTGGAGGCAAACCTTACGGCTCGGATAAGGCGAAGAGCGTCCTCGGTAAACCGTTCATGGGGAGTTCCGATCGCTCGCAGGATGCCAGCTTTGAGATCATTCACTCCGCCCACATAGTCTACAATTTCGCCAGTGAACGGATCTTCAAAGAGTCCGTTAATGGTGAAATCCCGTCGCCGCGCATCATTCTCTGCATCGGTAAAGATGACCGTTTCTGGGCGGCGTCCATCGAGATACGTGCCATCGGAACGAAAGGTGGCGATTTCGAAATTATGACCACTTTCTCTGACAAGGATTACGCCGAAATGAGCACCCACTTCGTCGCTGCCCGGAAAGAGCTTGAGAATCTCCTCCGGTGTCGCAGAGGTAGCGATATCGTAGTCAGACGGCGCTACCTTCAGTAAGGCGTCACGGACGCAGCCACCAGCAAAGAGTGCCTCATGGCCCGCCGTCTTGAGACGGTGTGCGATATGCTGAGCAGCTTTGCGGACCGGATGCACTGTGCTTCAAAAGCATAACCTCGTCCGTGGACAAATGTTATTTTCGAAATCCTTCGGAAAGGGCATACTATCTGGCAGATGGAAGAGATTTTCCGGCTTCCGATATGGGCATGGGGCATGTTTGCCATCGGGGCCTGTGTTGGGTCGTATCTGAATGTGGTCATCTACCGTTGGCCTCGGGAAGGAATGTCGGTAACCACGCCAAGCCGCTCGTTCTGCCCCGGATGCCGGGTGGAAATTCCCTGGTACCGGAATATCCCTCTGTTTACCTGGCTGGTGCAGCGAGGGAAGTGTGCAAGCTGTGAGGCGCGAATCAGTATTCGCTACCCCTTTGTGGAGTTGGTGACAGCAGTCCTTTTCCTGGGAGGGTGGATCGTTTTTGTGGTAGATCGAACCCCTGCCTCACCAGTCGCCGCGTTGCTCGTGGCAGCTCTGAGTGTGTTGCTCGTTGCAATCGCATGGATTGATGCAGATCTCATGGTCGTGCCTGTCGATTTCTGCTGGTGGGGGATGGGTATTGGGGTAGTCGGAGCGTGTATCGATCCAACCCTTGTGACTCTTTCTGGAATGCCAGATTCGATAAGATGGTGGGAGGGTGGAGTTCGGGCGGTGGCGGGTATCGCTGCAGGCTGGGGTGGTTTAAGTCTGGTGGTCTATCTTGGGAAAAAGCTCATGGGGATAAAACGGCTTCAATTCCCGGATGCTGCCGAATGGCATCTGCGCGAGCCCGAATCGGAGGCAGAGCAATTGAGTTTTGTCATCAAGAGCTCGCAAGGAGATCCGAGGGGAGGGGGCCATACGGACGATATTTATCCCTGGGGAGATCTGTTTTTCAGAGATTATGACCGGCTTGAGATCGAGGGGCATGGTGTTCGCATTGATGGAAAACCGGTGAAGGCAAAAACGCTGGTGATCAGCCGGGAGACCGTTGAGGCAGGAGGCAAGACCTACTCCATTGAAGAGCTGAAGTCCCTTAGCGGTAAAGCTACCAAGGTCGCTGTTCCCCGTGAGGCGATGGGTGATGGGGATCCTCCGCTCTTGGGGTTGATCGGGGCCTTTATAGGATGGCAGGGAGTGGCCTTCTCCTTATTCGCCGCGTGTATCTTTGCCATCTTGTGGGCCTTGCCGGCTCGGGTAGGGTTCGGGAGACAGCTGCCTTTCGGTCCCTTTTTGGCTCTTGGCGGCGCCGCATGGATTTTTGGAGGCTGGTCCTTGTGGGAGTGGTATTTCGGATCGTTGATCCACCTTGGTCCCGTGGGAAAGTGAACAAGAGGCGAGCGTCAGGTGCTCTGCACTCTCAGAGGCAGAGTCTTTTGAAGATTTCGTCTAAGGGCATTTGCATCCCAATATAGAAGTCCCCGAACTCCCCATACCGTACGGAGACCGGATCAAATCGCATCTCGTAGACGATGGCTTTGATGTCAATTGTGTCCTTTGCCAGCAAAGTCACACCCCATTCTGCATCGTCGAGCCCGGTAGAGCCGGTGATCAGTTGAAGGATGCGACCCGAGTACTTGCGTCCAGTTGTAGCATGCCCCTTCATCAGTGTGCGTCTCTCCTCGTAATCAAGAGCATACCAATTGTCGTTCCCGTGGCGACGCTTGGACATCGGATAAAAGCAGATTGCCGGCCAATCTGGTAACGAAGGGTAGAGCCTGTGTTGAAGATAATGCTCCATTCGCTCATCAAATTCCTTCAGCTTTGAGCTGAACTCGGGGCTGCCCTCGGACAGGCCTTCTTCCTGCTTGAGAGTTTCTTCCGCATACTGCTCGCTACTCGTCGTGTATTCAGAGCGCTCAGTTTGTGACAGGTAGGAATAGACGGGAGTCAGGACGTCCACACCCAGAGAGAGTGTGAGCCGCTTCTCGAAGGTGTTCGCGATCTGAAGGTCCGGAGTGAGAAGCATAAATCCAAGGTCCGCCTTGGGTGTGGCAATGGTGAAGGTTAAAAGCTGAGTGTCCGGAGTGGTCCGAATTTCCTGAATGAGCTCTGTGAATCCAGTCTTGGCTTCTCGTTTTTCATCCTCGTCCAGCATCTGCCACTGTCCGTGGTCGATGTGGTAGAAGAGATGCATTACGTGCCAGCCTTCGCGCGGGACGAGTGGAGGAGCAGGTTCAGACATGGTAAAATCGGTTTTAGCGACGTTTGGGAGAAATGGGCATCCGAATAAACGGGGTGAATGCCGCGCTCTCAGAGTCTGCCCCCCCCTCCAAGACCACGAGCTTCCAGAGACGGACTTGTTCTGTCAGGTATTCATTGTAGTCGCCCAGATCCTTGAATCCTCCAGTAGCTCGGATGTCTGTAGAGGGCTGCTCGCTATCAAGGAAATTCCCGCCTGAGGCCGTAACGGTGACAGAATCTCCGATAAGGTCACCCTTGGGATTCTCGAAAAGAAATCGAAGAGAACCGGAGCCAGAGGATTTCAGGGTGACCCGGGCCGCGGGAATGAACTTGGTGCCGAGTTGGACGCCTCTGTCTGACTCAGGATTTACTTTTCGCCAGTAGGTCTCGATTTTCTCGATGGTCAGGTGCTCTCCTTTTACCGGGAAGTCAACATTCTCGGATGTGCTGGTGGTAATGCTTCCAAAGAAAAGACTAAGGGCAAATACCCCAATGAGAGTGATCGCAAGGGCAAGACTGCTCACCCAGATAATCTCGCGGGTTGAGAACCCCTTTAAAATAGAGGAGGAATCCGGATCGAGTGGACCCGAATCAGGGGATTCGTCCTTGCCGGAACCTACTGCATCCTCCTCCGCACGGGCCTTGGAAAGGTTTGTTTCCCCGCCAGCGGGTGAGTTGGATTCCATGTCTGCGAGCGGGTCCATCCGGGCTGAGCCAAGCTCTAGCTGCTCGGTCCGCTCTTGGCCAGTGCTGAATCGGGGAGGACTTCCTGTAGTAGCATAAAAGATTTGCATCTCTTCCGGAGCTGGGCCAAGGATTGAAGAGCGAAATTTTATCCGGCCTGAAGGAAAAATGGCAGATCGCGAAGATAAAAACCCGGAAAATGTAGATGGGAAGTTCTACGTGGACAGCATGTGCATCGATTGCGATCTGTGTCGGGAAACGGCCCCGGACAATTTTACGAGGGAAGAAGACGAGGGCTATTCGTACGTGTACAAGCAGCCAGAAAACCAGCAAGAGGAGGAACTGTGCCGAGAGGCCATGGAGGGTTGTCCGGTGGAAGCCATCGGCGACGGAACGGACGACTGAATAAGGTTGTCCGACGTAGGGGAGTTGCGCGAAGGAAGATGATCCGAGCGCAGGTCCTCAGGGATTTTCGTGGGGTTGGCGAGCCTCTAGACTTGGAAGCCAATGTCTCGACACCTGCTGATGTTCTGAGTGCTATCCTCAAGGATTTGCGGCTCACTGAGGGGATCGAGGAGAGTCGCCTGCGCGGTGCGTGGAGCGAGGTTGCGGGCGAGTTCGTGGGGAGGCAAACCGAGCCGGTGTCCCTGAATCATGGCAAGTTAACCCTCAAGGTCATTCAGCCATCGATGCGGTTTCATCTCGAACAGACCAAGAAAGATCTTCTCCAGCGCCTTCAGCAGAAGTTGGGAAGAAATACAATTCGGGAGGTTCAATTAATCCTCGGGTGACCTCGGAATAATTGTTCTCCTTCCGGAGAGGAGGACCGCTTTAGCCAACAGAAGAATTTCCTACAATCATGTTTAGATCCCTCATCTTGGACTGGTCAGGTACTTTGGTGGACGATTCAGGTCCAACCCTTACGGCGACCAACGCGGTCCTTACTGCTTATGGGAAGAAACCTATGAGCTGGGAGAAATTTCGTGAGAGCTTCCGGCTGCCCTACTCCGAATGGTACGAAGATCATGTTCCCGGAGTATCTCTTGTGGATCTTGAGGAGCACTTTCGTCATTCTTTTGATGCGAGCGAGGAATCTGTGACGCCTCTGAATGGAACCCGTGACTTTCTTGAGTGGTGTAGCGAGAATGGGATTCGCTTGTTTGTGCTCACCAGCATGAATTCGGAAATCTTCAGTGAGCAGGCAAAGAGATTTGGATTCCAGCGCCATTTCGAGGCCGTTTATTCGGGAATAATCGATAAACGAAAGGTGATTGCTGAGCTCATTCAGGATAAGGGCTTAGTGAAAGAAGAGACAGCCTATGTGGGTGACATGCTGCACGATATAGAAACAGCGCACTTCGGAGGCGTCTCCTCGGTGGCGGTGTTAAGTGGTTATGACCCGCTTGAAAAACTCGAGACGGGAGAGCCCACCTTCATTATATCTTCGATCAGGTCATTACATGCCATGCTGAGAAACGGCAGGGCGATTGTCCCGGACGCAGCAGGTGACTGGATTGTCATCAGGCGGCTTGCCGTGGATTGCTTCATTGGCGTTCCCGATAAGGAAAGAGCCCTTCGTCAGACTCTTCATCTTACTGTTGATATCAGGCCAGGCATGAACTTCAACATGCTCGAGGACCGTGTGGAGAATACCGTCGACTATGACGCAGTAGCGAAGCGGATTACCGAACTTGCAGGCAAGCGGCCGCGAAAATTGATTGAGACTCTTTCGGTAGAAGTCGCAGAAATGGTCCTCGATGAGTTTGACGCGAGAGAGGTGATCGTGGAGGTGGAAAAAAAGATCCTGCCGAGAACCGATTGCGTCCTCGTTAAGACCCGAAGGTATCGAGATAGCTGAGCATTTTGTGCGGGAGGGATCGGCCGCGTCAGTTTTCTTCTGAGGTTTCGTAGTCGCCTCCCAGTGCGAGGTGAAGATTCAAGCGGTTTTGTAAACGTTGGTTGCGCAGTCGAATCAGACTGCCTCGTGCGTTGACAGC
>DFWB01000194.1:6737-9635 GCA_002380675.1 Akkermansiaceae bacterium UBA4145 | reverse complement strand
CGAGGTGGTGCGACGCCCTGTTACGTGGGGCCAGCCAAGCCCCTCCGGCCACCAACCCGCTGGCAACAGACATCGCCAGAATGATCAACTGGTCAGACAACATAGCGTCGCCTTGATTCTCTCAGGAAGCCGGTAGTGAAACAAGCTGCGTAGTGCGCGCGCGCGTACCACAAAGAGGCAATGCGTCAAAGACCTTGAAAATCGCGTGCGACTTGAAAAGATAGTGTCATGAGTGAGGAACCTGAAAAAGCAGCTTGGCGAGGAGGCCCTTCCCAGCTCGTAAATCTTCCTGCCTTCGTCGCCAGCGCGGTGGTCGCTATGATTTTCTTCGTGGTTGGGCCGAGGTTCCCGGAGATCCAGAACTATATCATGCTGGGAGCGCTCATCCCGGCTCTCTGGGCCGGGTGGAAATGGCTGACTGTGCGTTGCCACCGGTTTGAGATAAGCACCGAACGCCTTAAAATGTTTGAAGGTGTACTCAACCGGTCCGTCGACGAAATCGAGCTATATCGAGTGAAGGATACTCAGATCCAGCAGCCCATCCTCTATCGTCTTTTTGGGTTGGGTCATGTCATTCTGGAGACCTCGGACCGAAGCCACCCAAAAGCTACTCTCAACGCCATCAAGGACCCGAGGGAAGTCGGCGAGATCCTGCGCCGGGAGGTTGAGTCCCTCCGCGACAAAAAGCGTGTGCGCGAGGTGGACTTTGATGAGTCAGGCGATAGCGAGTTCGGAGACGAGATCGGCTAGGCAAACTGCGGGAATTCTGTCGGAAGGACTTGCACTGGTCTCCAGAACAGGCATCCTCCCGCCGCCGAAAATTATAATGCGGGGTTAGCTCAGTTGGTAGAGCAACTCGTTTACACCGAGTGGGTCGGCGGTTCGAGTCCGTCACTCCGCACCATCCGGCCATCCTTGGCAGAGAGGGCTTGAGGCCTTCTGACGGCCAGCAACTCTACCGCATCCCTCAATCGGATCTTGCGCTCAGCGCAGATCATCCTCAAATCTGGGAGGCTCCCTCGCTGCTGGGACCGGCAGGCCATGCTTTTTCGGTCCCCGAATCTAAACTACTCCCCTGAAACGATGTCTCTCCGCCAGATGCCACTCCTTCTCCTTGCCGCCATTGCGCTGGCCTCAAATGCCGCCGTCGCCGCCAAGCCGAATTTCATCATCATCTTCACCGATGATCAGGGCTACGGAGACCTGAGCTGCTTCGGCTCTACCACTATCAAGACCCCCAACATCGATCGAATCGCCAAGGAAGGCCGGAAGTTCACCAGCTTCATGGTTGCCTCGCCGGTATGCACCCCCTCCCGGGCTGCTCTCCTGACAGGGTGCTATCCCAAGCGGGTGGGAATGCACCAGCATGTGCTCTTCCCTTCCTCCCGGAAAGGCCTGAACCCGGAGGAGCATACCATCGCCGATCACCTCAAGGCACAGGATTATGCCACCGCCTGCTTCGGCAAGTGGCATCTTGGCCATCAGCGGGAAGTGCTTCCGACCTCCAACGGCTTCGATACCTACTTTGGCATTCCCTACTCCAACGACATGAACCATCCCGACAACAAGGGAAAGCCCCGCGGAGGCTGGCAGGGTATGGACCTTCTATGGGACGACCCAAAGTCTACCCTGACCAAGTGGAAGACTCCGCTTTTCGAGGATGAAAAGATTGTCGAGTTGCCGGTCGACCAGCGCACCATCACACGTCGATGCACCCAGAAGGCCATAGACTTCGTGCAAGCCAACAAAGAAAATCCTTTCTTTGTCTATCTACCCCACTCCATGCCGCATATTCCGCTCTACGTTCCAGACGACGTGCGCGACCCCGACCCCAAGAACGCCTATATCAACACTATCGAGCATATCGATACCGAGGTCGGGCGCCTGCTGGACACCCTCGACAAGTTGAAGCTGGCCGAGAAAACCTACGTGATCTACACAACAGACAATGGTCCATGGCTTCCCTTCCGGCACCATGGCGGTTCCGCAGGGCCTCTCAGGGACGGGAAGGGCTCGACCTTCGAAGGGGGTCAGCGAGTTCCCTGTGTCATGCGGGGGCCAGGCATCCCTGCCGGAACGGTCTGTTCCGAGCTCACCGGCACGATTGATATCCTGCCGACCATCGCAGCAATCACCGGAACCTCTCTGCCTGCGGGAAAGAAAATCGACGGGCTCGATGTCTCCGCCCTCTGGATGAACAAGGCCAAGAAATCCCCCCGCCATGAATTCCTCCATTACACTTCGAGGGGGGAGCTGCAGGGAATCCGGCAGGGGAAGTGGAAGCTCCTTGTAAAAGGCCCGGGCGGCCGCAGGGGCCAAGGCAAAAAACCTGCCAGAAATGCGAGCCAAGTGCTCCTCTTCGACCTCGAAGCGGACATGATCGAGCAGAACAACCTAGCCGAACAGCACCCCGAAACCGTTGAGACCCTTAAAAAACGGATGGCCGCTCTAGACAAGGAGATTGCTTCTAACGCCCGCGCCCCTTGGACAAAGGACTGATCCGCCCTCGCAGAATTTCCTCTGACTTGCTTGCCAGAACCTCTCCAAGCCGTCGTAATGCTCTACCGCTGGGCATTGCAGACCATCCCGCTGCTATTCTCGACTTTTCGTCCCCAATGACCGAAATCTCAAAAACACCGCATCCAATGAAATCCAGGCTTCTTACATTTGCCGCGCTTTGTGGCACCGCTCTCTCTCTTCACGCACAGGCTCCCCCAAAGGGATTTGAAAAGGTCGATCAGGAAATCACCATTTCAACCCTGCAGGCGGCGATGAAGTATGATGTCCGCTCGTTTAGCGTAAAACCAAACGCAAAGGTAAAGCTCACCTTCAAGAACCCGGACGACCTCCCGCATAACCTCATCCTGTGCACCCCCGGAAAGTCGAAAGGTGGCGACA
>DFWB01000194.1:0-6359 GCA_002380675.1 Akkermansiaceae bacterium UBA4145 | reverse complement strand
CAGAACTGGGAGCCCAAGGGGCACCCCCGCATTCTCCATAGCACTGGGATGGTCCAACCCAAGAAAGAGTCCGTGATCTGGTTCAGGGCACCAAAGAAAGAAGGGAACTACCCCTACATCTGCACGTTCCCGGGCCACTTCGAGCTAATGAACGGAATGATGGCGGTCTCCAAACGAGCCAACCCGGTGACCAACCTGACTTACAAGTTCTATCACGGCAAGTGGGACAAGCTCCCCGACTTTTCCAAGATGGAACCAAAAAAAACCGGGACTCTTGCCAGCGGCCTTTTTGAGCTCAGCCCAAAAGACCGGGACAACGAGTTCGGCTTCGTCTTCACCGGGGACATTGAATGCCCAAAAGATGGCATCTACACCTTCACGGTTACATCCGATGATGGTTCGAGCCTCTATATCGACAACACCAGGGTGGTGAACAACGACGGAGTGCACCCAGCCAAAGCCACCAAGGGGCAGGTGCGCCTCAAAGCCGGTAAAAGAAAAATTGAGGTCCGCTACTTCGAAGGGGGTGGAGAGCAGAGCCTCTTTGTAGAATGGGCCGGCCCGGGAGTGAAGAAGCAGCCTCTTTCCCCGGGCGCCGCTTCCGGAGGAGGTAGCGGCCCGAGCGGAATGCTCATCGCCGCCGCGGACGGAGAAGCCGCCATCTACCGTAACTTCATCTCGGACGCCGGGCCCCGGGCCATCGGGGTTGGCTACTCTGAGGGTGTCAACCTGACCTTCGACGCCAACAACATGCGCTTCGCCCAGATCTGGCAGGGAGACTTCATGGACGGCGCCCGCCACTGGAACGGCCGGGGACAGGGTTTCCAGCCCCCCGCTGGCGACGCGGTAATCAAACTGCCCGCCGGGGCCGCATTTGCCTCCCTGGAGTCAGCTGGCGCAGCCTGGCCGAAAGCAGAGACGCGCTCCTCTGAATTCCGTTTCCGCGGTTACCAGTTGAACAAAAAGCAGCAGCCCAGATTCCACTATGAAATGGGCGAAGTCTCCATCGTGGACACCCCTGTGCCGGTGGCCGGAGGGGAATATGGCCACCTCACCCGCTCTCTGCAGCTTTCGGCCAAGACGGCCCCAGCCAATCTCTATTTTCGGGCCGCCTCAGGAAATATCACCGTTGCTCCCGGTGGATTTATCGTTAATGGCGATCTCATGATTTCCACGAAAAGCAAGGCCACCATCGAGGCCAACGAGCTGCGACTTCCCGTTGAGTTCAAGAACGGCTCCGCAAAAATCGAACTGACATACAAGTGGGCCCAGTAAGTAGCCGCATCGGAAACAACCTTACAAACGAAATAATTTTTATGAAAACACCACCCGCCTTTACCAAGTTCAGCGCCACCCGCGCCTGCATATCTTCCATGCTCGCTGCGACAGCCCTTGCCGCTGCAGCTCCCACCATGGAAGACTTTTATCTGCGCGAGGAGATTCCTTTGCCAGAAGGAGAGGTCATGGAGGGAGCCTCCATTTCCATCATCGATGACAAGCGCGTCGCCCTCGCAACCCGCCGCGGCGACGTCTGGATCTGCGATGGCGCCTTCGGGGAGGACCTGAGCAAGGTGACCTGGAGCAAATTTGCCAGCGGACTGCACGAGCCTCTCGGAATGTCCCACAAGGACGGCTGGTTCACCTTCACCCAGCGCCCCGATGTGTCGCGGATGCGAGACAGCGACGGCGACGGCCGAGCCGACCAGTTTGTCACTGTGGCTGCCCCCTGGGGAATTAACGGAGACTACCACGAATATGCCTTCGGGACTCCCCCGGACAAGGATGGCAACGTATGGGTGGTCCTCTGCCTGACCGGATCATTCAATGCCAACTCCCCATGGCGCGGCTGGTGTTTCCGTATTACCCCGGACGGAAAGTCCATCCCGACCTGTTCGGGAATTCGCTCCCCGGGAGGAATCGGATTCAATATGGAGGGAGATGTCTTCTACTGTGACAATCAGGGAACCTGGAATGGCTCCTCCTCGCTGAAGCACCTCAAGCCCGGCGGGTTCGTAGGAAATCCGAACGGCAACAAATTCTGGGAGCAAGCACCCAACATGGGGCCCAAGCCTGCAGACCCCAAGAGTGGGTCTCGCATCGAAACAGAGCGCAAGCGCATTCCCCAGCTGGTTCCGACCGCTGTCTGGCTTCCTCACGGCAAGCTTGGACAGTCCCCCACCGGAATCATTCCTGACCATACCAAAGGCGCCTTCGGCCCCTTTGCCGGCCAAGTTCTCGTTGGGGAGCAAACTCACTCCCAGGTCCAGAGGGTCTTTCTTGAAAAAATAAATGGAGTCTATCAGGGCGCTGCATTTCCTTTCCTAGGCGGATACCGCTCTGGGATCGTGCCTCTGCGACTCGCAGATGATGGATCTCTCTTCGTTGGAACGACAAATCGCGGCTGGGGCGCGCGCGGCGGGCTTCCCTTCAGCTTCGAGAGAACACGTTGGACAGGCAAGGTTCCCTTCGAGATCCACGAGATGAGGATAACCAAAGATGGATTCGAACTGACGTTTACGGAGGAAATCGACCCTAAGACTGCAGGCGACAAGGCCAGTTACTCGATGAACTCATGGACCTATGTCTACCAGAGCGGCTATGGCAGCCCCGAGGTAGACAAAACCGCCCAGAGTATTGAGTCTGTCACCGTAGGGGCCGACAAGAAGTCCGTGCGTCTGAAGGTGGCCAATCGGCAGGCCGGGCATTGCCATCATCTCAAGTCCGCGGGAGTTCGCAGTAAGTCCGGAGGAGAGCTCTGGCACCAGAACGCCTACTACACCATTAACGAGTTTCCCAAGTAAACCGTAGTTGAGAAATGCAATTAGACTTCAGCACCCTTCGGCCTGCCGAATGCTATAAGGTGCTGGCGAGCCTTATTACGCCTCGCCCGATTGCGTGGATCACAACTGTAAATCAGGAGGGCGCGGTAAATGCCGCGCCCTTTTCTTTTTTCAACTGTTTTGGCTCAAACCCCCCGATCGTTGCCTTCGCCCCCGGGAACAAGGACCCCGGCATCCCCAAGGATACCGCTCGGAACATCCGGAATAACAGAGAGTTTGTCGTCAACATTGCCGACGAAACTCTTGCCGATAAAATGGTCGCGACCTCCGCCAGCCTTCCCCATGGAGAATCTGAACTCGCGATCACGGGTCTGTCCGCCGCTAAATCTGTATCTGTAATGGCTCCCCGCATTGCGGAAGCTCCTGTGTCGTTTGAGTGCCGGGAGTGGGCCACCCTTGAGATCGGCTCCAACCGTATGGTTGTCGGAACCGTCCACCACGCGCACATCCGCGACGGAATTCTTGACCCTGACACCCTGCATCTCCAGCCAGAGATGTTTCTTCCAGTTGGGCGGATGGCCGCTCCAGACTGGTATTGCCGGACCAGTAATCAATACGAAATCAAGAGGCCCGAATAGGAGCTTCCATTTCGCTTTCCTACCACCGCGTTTCACCATGTCCGAAGAACAAGAGCCCTTTATTGAAGTGCAGGATCTTCATCAACGCTTCGGAAGGCAGCACGTGCTGCGGGGGGTCAACTTGAAGGTCTACCGGGGAGAAACTCTCTGCCTTCTTGGTGGATCGGGAGGAGGGAAGAGTGTCCTGGTCAAGCACCTCTGTGGCCTCATGCGCCCGTGGAAGGGCTCTGTTCTCATCGAGGGGGAAGACATTACCGGCCTGCCTGAGCGAGCGCTCGGGCCTGTGCGCCGGAAGGTCAGCATGATGTTCCAAGGTGGAGCCCTCTTTGACTCCCTGTCCGTAGGCCAGAATATTGCCTTCCCACTTCGCGAAGCCGGACTACGCGACCGAAAGGAAATTGACCGCCGTGTCGGCCGGGCACTGGAAATTGTGCATATGCCCGGACAGGAAAAGAAAATGCCTGCAGACCTCTCGGGAGGAATGCGTAAGCGCGTGGCCCTTGCTCGAGCGGTGGTGGAAAAGCCGGTGTGCGTCCTTTATGACGAGCCGCACGCCGGGCTAGACCCAATCACTTCTAACTCTATTGATCATCTCATCAAGGATCTGCAGACAGACCACAATATCACAAATATTGTAATCACCCACGAGCTCCGCAGTGTGTTTAGAATTGCCGATCGCGTCGCTTTCATGAAAGAAGGCATCATTTCGTGGCACGGAACCGCAGAGGAGCTACAGGCCTCCAAAGACCCGGAAATCGTCGATTTTGTGCGAGGAACGTAATCAAAAAGGGGGACCGAAGAACAGGACGCTCCCTGCATTGACACCAGAGGTTAGGCAGAGGAGCATAGAGGTATGGCTAACTCCCCAAAGCGAATCGAAACCCTCGTCGGGTTTTTCCTTTTCGTGGGGCTGGCACTGCTAGGCGTGCTTATCATGCAATTTGGACGCTTCGCGGATCGATTCCGGGGAGTCTACACGATTACCGCCACCTTCAGCGATGCCTCGGGGCTGATCAAGGGAAGCCAAGTCCGCCTCTCAGGGGCTCAGGTGGGACAGGTTGTGGAAGAGCCGTCCTTGACTGACGAGGGCAAAATCGTGGTCGACATGGTGATTCGAAAGAGCACCCCGAAAATTGACCGCAATGCCGTCTTTCAAATCACTTCCCTTAGTATTCTCGGGGACAAGGCAATCACGATCTCTCCTCCTGCGACGCCGGAGCTCAAATCAGGAACGTATATTCAGGATGGAGATTTCATCGTCGGAGCAGAAGCCGGAGGGCTTGATGCGCTCCAGACAGATGCTGAGCAGATTGCTTCAGACGCGGTAGCTCTAATCTCGCGCGGTAAAACAACCCTCTCCAAAGTCGATACTGCCCTCGACGACCTTCGCGCCGTATCGGGACAACTCGCCGAGAGCCTTGAACGCATCAACTCTGGATTAATCACTGAGGATAATATCGCCAAATTCAGCCGCTCCCTTGAGAATCTGGACGGGGCAACAGATGCAATCAAGGAGGCCAGTGTGGAAATTAAACCTCTTATCGCCGGCGCGCAGGAAGCCGTCACCAGTTTTGACAACGCGGCAAAGGCCGCAGAGGGCACCTTCAACCAAGCCTCTTCTGAAATTAGCAAACTCGGTCCGACGCTCAGCAAAGTTCCTGAGGCGGTTGATTCCATATCAGAGGTCGCCAGCGAGGCCCGGGGTGCCCTCAACAGTGTTACCGGGAGCGAAGGACTGCTCGGTTCGCTCGCCTATGACCGCGACATGAAGGGAGACGCCAAGACCTTCATGCGCAACCTCCGTCATTACGGAATCCTCAGATACAAGGATGACGAAACTCCGGAGGCGAGTGACCCCCGGAATCGTTTCCGCGGCCGCCGCCGCTAGCCCCTGCCCCCTGCAGGCTGGGTCCAGTTCTCCCCGAGAGCCAGGCGGATTCCTTCCGCTTTCTGAAGCGTCTCCTGAAACTCCATCTCAGGGTCGGAGTCTGCCACAATGCCTGCGCCAACTCCGAAAGACAAGCGGGAGCCTCTTCGTTCCAGGGTTCGAATCGCTATATTGAACTGACTTTCTCCATTAAACCCAAGATAGCCAATTGCCCCTGTATAGAGCCCCCGGGGCACGGTCTCGAGCTCCTCGATGACTTCCATCGCCCTTCTCTTGGGTGCGCCCGTAATGCTTCCCCCGGGGTAGCAGGCCTGCAGAGCATCCAGCTGGTCCGCCTCCCTTCGGAGTTGGCCAGTCACGGTCGAAACCAGGTGATGCACCTGCTCGAGGCGCTCATGCTTGAGCATTTCGGTAACCGCAATTGTGCCAAACTCACAAACACGGCCCAAGTCGTTACGCTCAAGATCTGTGATCATGACGAGCTCCGCTATCTCCTTCTCGCAAGTCTGAAGTTCAAAGGCAGATCTGCTATCCAGCTCAGGATCTGCAAACCGGGGACGAGTTCCCTTGATCGGCCGGGTTTCAATTGCTCGCCCATGCATGTTCAAGAAGGTCTCAGGAGAAGAGGAGAGAATCTCATGGTCTCCGCAGGCCATGTAGGCAGCCATTGGCGCCGGCGAAACGCTTCGCAATCGGTCATAAAGTGGAAAAAGAGACTCCGCTTTGGGGTAGTCCGCACTGAACTGCTGAGACAGGTTCATCTGATAAATGTCGCCACTGGTAATATAGTCCTGAGCACGGCGCACCCGCTCCACGAACTGTTCCCTGCTCAAATTGCTGCGCCAGGGCCCTGCAATTTCCACTACGGGCAGAGGAGTGCATTCTAAATGCTCGCGGAGAGAGCCGACTTCGAACCACTCCCGGGTGGCATGATTGTAAACGAGTAGATCGTCGTAGAAACCAAAGTGGAAGTCCCCCTCGTATCCAATCCACCCGCAAGCCGCCCCGAGAGGGAATCCGCAATCCGGTCTTCTCACCATGCGCTCTTGGAGC
>DFWB01000331.1 GCA_002380675.1 Akkermansiaceae bacterium UBA4145 | reverse complement strand
CTCCCGTTGTAGAACCTCCCGTTGTAGAGCCTCCAGTCACAGAGCCTTCAGTCACGGAGCCGCCCGCAACAGCCCCACCCCGTCAGCCCGCACTTGCGACATCCATAGCAGGGGCATCGACCTCTCCATCGCCTGCCCCGCTACCCGCAGCGCAAAAAAATATCCTCAGGAACAGCCTTTTACGCGACCATGTGCGGTCCTTTCTAGGCAACGGAGGCAAAAGAAAGTGGAACCGTTGGGCCGCCCCTGCCGCTTTACTCCTTACTGGGGTCGTTATCGGATTCTCACTCCTCGGCGATCTCCGCCAAACCGTATGGACATACTATACTGATGACGAGGGAGTCGAAGCAGAGGTCAACGACCAGAAAACCCGCTTTGTCCTGTGGCAGGATCCAGAGCTTCATGTCTTCAACGAACCCGAGCCGGAGAAGAACAAGAGTGAGGACCCCAAGCCCCCTTCTCGTCCATCCCCGAACCAACCTTCGGAACGCCTCGAGGCTGCATTTTCACCAGACGGAGCCAGCATGGTGCTGGTCCGCTCTGATGAGGACTCCGGCTCCGACATGTATCTTTCGACCTGGAGCGGGAGAACCTGGAGTCCACCCCTTCCTCTCGAGAGCCTCAACACCAACTCCAACGAGAGAGGGCCTGCCTACTCCCGCGATGGGCGCCACTTGTTCTTCAGCTCTGATCGCGACGGCGGGCGTGGCGGCTATGACCTTTACGTTGCCACTATCACTGACGGGGAGTGGAAGGTCCAGAACCTCGGCCCCGAAATCAATACCGCCGGAGACGAAAGTGGACCTTCTGCATCCTCTGATGACAACAGGCTCTACTTCTCATCAAACAGGGAAGGAACCCGTGAAGAGGATATCTTTGTCGCTCAAAGAGTTGCACCTGATAACCACCCGGATAAGCCTCCGATCTTTATCGAGGCCGAGGCCGTTGATCACCTCAATTCGAAAGACCACGACATCCAAGCTGCGCTTACGAGGAGAGGAGAGCATGTCTTCCTCGCCTCCGACCGGAATGAAAGCGACGGCCGAGGCTACGAGGTTTTCCTGAGCCGGGTGGTAAAAGGGAAATCACTCAAGCCGGAAAAGGTCGATCTCTACATAAACAAGGGGAACGTCACTGACCCAACAGTTCGAATGGATGGGTTCGACCTTTTATTCAGTGCGAACCATGAGAGCAGCTCCGATACGGACGAAGCTTCCTACAGACTCTACAACTCAACCACCCGGGAAGTAATTGCTTACACTGACCTGTCACGATGGGAGCAGTTCAAGGAGCTCCTTGGCAATATTGGTTGGTGGATCCTCCTCGCTCTTATCGCTCTCATCGCCCTGATCTATCTCCTTGAAAGCTGGCGTGATATTACCAGCCTTTTTCACAAGTGCCTTGCGGGATCAGCTGCGGCTCACCTCTTTCTTCTGATTCTTTTTGCTGTCCTCGTCATAGCGAAAGAGATCGAACAACAAAGCGATCCCCCTTCTGAGGTTCTTATCAGTATCGACGCAATGAGTGAGGAGGAACTCGCCCTCGAGAGCGTCCCTGAGGAAACGGAAATAGCCCAGCCCGACCTTGCCCAGGAAGCTGAAAAAGCTGCCGCCGACTTCGACATTCCAGAGCTTCAACCTCAGGAGGATGCCCAAGCAGTTCCGATTGATGCAGAATTCCAGCAGGAAGCCATGGAGGTAGCCGTGAAAGCTTCAGCAGCCGATGCCAACGATGAGATAGCAGAGCCAGCTGAGCCCTCGGAACTTCTCAGCGAATTATCCGAGAGCGAACTTCCGGAACCCGATCAGCCCCTTCTGGAAGAACTCGCTCTCGCCGAAGCCCCAGATGCGGAAAACCCGGTCGACTCTGAGTTTGCACCTGCGGAAACCGCTCCAACGAGTGAACAGAGTGAGACAGAAACCGTCGCGGATACTGCGATTGCCGACACGGCTGAGGCAGCCGAAATCCAACCCTCTGAAACTGTCACCGACAGTCCCTCCCCCTCGCCTCTGGCGGAGGTTTCCCCGGCCCAGGCGAAATCCGACCAGCCTGAAACTCCTGAGTCTCTGGACTCCTCGCTACTCTCTGAACTCCCCGAACTTTCACCCCTCCAGACCGAAACGGTTGAACTCGAAGAGAGCAATCCGACCGAGAATGCGGAGCCAGTCAACCCAGCAGAAGACCTCTTCAATCCCGCAGAGGCTCTCGCGGCAAATGAGAGCAATGACTCTCCTGCCGAGACACCCTCGGATGCCCCAGCAGAGAGCGTAGCCGAGGTGGCCGAAGTCAGTGAGAGTTCGCTTGAGACTCCCTCCCCCACCACCGACCCCGCCTCATCAGTTGGCGAGGCCAGCAATCAGGACGAGGAAACTGAGTCTCTGGCTGATTCCATCCTAAGTCAGGAGCTGCCCGACTCTTCTCCTGTCGATACCGGGCTCCTTGAACTTGAAGAAGGAACCCCGCTCGACAACACCGCTCCTGCTGACAGTGCGGAAGAAGCATTTACTCCCGAGGAAGCCATTGCAGCAAACCCCAGTTCACAGGCCGAGGGTGAACCCTCCTCGGATTCTGCAGTTGCAGATCAAGCCGAGGTCGCTGAGGTAAATATTGGAGAGCCTTCTCAGGATGCAGCCCTTGAGACCGCGTCCGCGATCGAAGCAACGGAAGCAGAGCAATCCCTCACTGATACTCCGGAGGCCTCGAGCCTCGACAGCATTCTTCCAGTAACCGACCTCCTTGATCCGGGCGCGCCACAGCTTGACGAGGGAAATCCCGAACCTGCGGCGGAACCTGTCAATCCAGGTGAGGAAACATTCGCCCCCGACAGCGCAACGACCGCAAGCGCAATCAATCCTGCAAATACAGCTCCCTTACTAGATTCTGCAATCCCCGAAGAGACTCAGGCCGCCGAGGTCTCCGAAGGAAGCATCACCAAGACAGAGGCTGTCTCAGAACCCTCTTCAGCAGTCGGTGAAGCCCAATCGGAGGAAGTTCCCCAGTCCCAGCTGGAATCCAACCTCGCGAGTGCTCTTCCTGAAACCGATCTCCTTGACCCTGGTACACCTAATCTGGATGAGGGCGAAACCAACCCGGCCGGAACTCCTGGCGACGAAAGCTTCAGGCCCGAATCCTCCTCCGCTCTCGCATCCCGTCAGGCTGGTGAAATGTCAAATGATTCCGCAGAAGCCTCCGAAGCCGAGAGCTCAGAGATTAGCAAGGGAGAATTGACCTCCAGCCAACCAGAACAAGGTTCTGCCGATGCCACAGGAGAAGCCCAGTCTGAAGAGGCTCCCCAGTCTCAGCTCGAATCCGGCATCGCAAGCAACCTCCCAGAAACCGACCTCCTTGATCCCGGGGCCCCGGCACTGGATGAAGGCGAAGCCGAGGCTGAGGGCAACCCCGGCGACGAAAGCTTTAAACCGGAGTCCGCCTCTGCTCTGGCATCCCGCCAGGCAGGTGAAACGTCAAATGATGCCGCGGAGGCCTCTGCAGCA
This sequence comes from Akkermansiaceae bacterium UBA4145, assembly GCA_002380675.1. Classification (GTDB taxonomy): domain Bacteria; phylum Verrucomicrobiota; class Verrucomicrobiia; order Verrucomicrobiales; family Akkermansiaceae; genus Roseibacillus_B. Next base: position 2,145 of record DFWB01000331.1, on the reverse strand, counting down.
GACCCTTCCGAGATTAGCAGGGGCGAGTTGACCTCCAGCAAGGCAGAGCAAGGGTCTGCCTCTGCTGCGGGAGAAGCTCAGAGCGAGGAAGCTCTCCCTGCCGAGTCCTCCGCTCTTACCGGAAATCTCCCTGAGCCTTCCCCTCTCGACCCAGGCGCCCCGGCTCTTGAAGAAGGTCCCCGTGCCGCCGCCGATGGGGGAAGTGGTGACTTTAAGCCGGAAAGTGGATCCATGGCGGCCAAGCAAGGAGCGGAATCCGGGGGCGACGTGGCTGAATCTTCCCAGGCGGACTCTTCGGAAGTGGGCCAGGGAGAACTTGCCTCATCAGAACCCGGCAACGACTCCGCCGGGGCCGTCGGTGAGGCCGATTCGGCAGAGGGACTCCCCACCGATGCCACAAGCCTCGAGGGAACTCTTCCGGAAACCGCCCTTGTGGACACCGGTGCTCCTGCCCTCGAAGAGGGCCCTCAGGCTGCCGCTCAGGGAAATGCCGATGCATCGTTCACGCCCAGCAGTGGAGGCGTGGCTTCCGCCAAGACTCCTGATTCCGGTAGCGACGGAGGAGCCGCCTCCGCCAGCGAAGTAGAGGCCGAGTCCATCGCATCGAATGGTCAGACCGAGAACGATGCCGACCTGACCAACCCACAAGAAGGGCTCGAAGCAGGGAGTTCCGAGGCTGTCACCGATCCCGGAGCCTTGGGCCCTGTCAGTCTTGAACCTAGCCTCACAGGATCACTTCTCCCGGGTGAACTGGAGGCTCCGGCAGACCTTGGCACCAGCGATTTCATCAAGAAGCAACGGGGCCGTCCCTCCATGGACGTCATCCAGCAACTGGGCGGCTCCGACGGAACAGAGAAGGCCATCCGCGCCTCCCTTCGCTGGCTGGCGCAGAACCAGGAAGAAGACGGCCGCTGGGATTCACGCAAGTATGGAGCCAAGGGTAGCTACGATACCGGGAATGCCGGACTGGCTCTTCTGTGCTTCTACGGCTGGGGTGCCCGCCATGACCGGGACGGAGAATACCGGGATAACGTACAGAAGGCCCTCGATTATCTCCTGAGGATCCAGAAGGAAGACGGAGACTTGAGCGGGAGGGGCAAGATGTATTGTCACTCTATCGCGTCTATCGCTCTCTGCGAGGCCTACGGCATAAGCAAAGACGAACGCCTGCGGGAACCTGCGGAACGGTCAATCGCCTACACGCTGGCAGCCCAGAGCAAGAGCAAGGGAGGATGGCGCTACAACCCCGGTGAGGATTCAGACACCTCGATCACAGGCTGGCAGTATATGGCTCTGCACAGTGCCCGCCTTGCCGGATTGAAGGTTCCCGAAGAGAACTTTGAAAGGGCTCGCAAGTGGCTCGACACTGCTGGAGGAGGGAAACACGGTGGGCTCTATGGCTATCAGGGACCGGGGACCAAGTGGCCAGCGATGATCGCCACAGGAATGTTCTGTCGCCAACTGGACCTCGTTGCACCCACCTCGCCGATGCAGATGGAGAGTGCGCAACAGCTCAGGATGACGCCCATGAAAAAGCGGCGGCCTGACTATTACTATATCTATTACGCCACCCTCGCCCTCTATCAGCACCAGGGCCCGATCTGGCGCGACTGGAACGTAAGCCTCAAGGAAGTCCTCCCTACTTTGCAGGAAAAGACCGGTCCTCTGGAAGGTAGTTGGAACCCAAGCCGGGGACTCGCAGAAGCCGGTGGACGGGTCACCTCCACAGCTCTCGCCACCCTCAGCCTCGAAGTCTACTACCGCATCCTTCCTATTTATGGCTTTCGCGGAGACGAGGAGGCAGCTCCTGAGATCAAGGTTCGGGACAACGACAAAGAGTAACGCAAGTCCAAATTGGTCCGCTAGACGCCCCATTGACTTCCGCTGTTCAGCCCCTACCCTCGCGGTGGAGAGTGTCGCTTGGCTGGTGCTGGCCGCGGTCTTCAAAACCGTTGAAACCTCGTAAGGGGTTTGGTGGGTTCAATTCCCTCCCTCTCCGCCAATTTAATGACTTCTTTTGTAGGGTCGGAAAAACTGATGCGCATGAGTAAATTTTTAAGATTTCCGTTCGTGGCAGCAGTGTCAGTGGGGTTCTTGTTTGCCTCTTCGGCAAACGCAGGAGTCATCGTGGCGATGGGTGATACC
>DFWB01000013.1:20932-21142 GCA_002380675.1 Akkermansiaceae bacterium UBA4145 | reverse complement strand
TTCCTTCATCCCCTCAAAATCGGCGTTGTCTTCGCTCATGGCACCAAACCCGAGTGATGTCTGACGTTTGATAGTCTGGGCACCGACATTGGACGTCATGATGATGATCGTATTCCGAAAATCGACTTTCCTTCCGAAGCTGTCCGTGATCATTCCCTCTTCGAGAATCTGAAGAAGAAGATTCATCACATCTGGATGAGCTTTCTCAAT
>DFWB01000013.1:0-20631 GCA_002380675.1 Akkermansiaceae bacterium UBA4145 | reverse complement strand
ACATCTGGATGAGCTTTCTCAATTTCGTCAAAAAGCACGACCGAATAGGGCCTACGCCGCACAGCTTCGGAGAGTTGCCCCCCCTCCTCGTAACCCACATACCCAGGTGGAGATCCAATCAACCTGCTGGAGGTAAACTTCTCCATATACTCGGACATATCGATCTGAATCAGGGCTTCCGCGTCACCGAACATGAATTCAGCCAAATTGCGGGCGAGATATGTTTTGCCGACACCAGTAGGCCCAAGAAAGAGAAAGCTTCCAATGGGGCGACGCGGATCCTTCAGGTCTGCTCTTGAGCGTCGTAACGCCTTTGAAATCGCGACCACTGCCGTGTCTTGGCCAATCACGTGCTCCTTGAGCTTGTTCTCCATCTGGAGCAGCTTCTCGGTCTCCTTTTCTTCCATTCGCTGAAGCGGAACGCCTGTCCACTTCGAAACCACCGCCATGATGTCATCCTCCTCGACGTCGACTACGGTCTCCTCACTCTCGGACCTCCAGGAGCCAATGAGATCCTCTAGCTCCTTCTTTTTTTGCTTCTCTGTGTCTCTGAGAGCTGCCGCTTTCTCAAAATCTTGAGAATTGATAGCAGCAACCTTGTCCTTGTTGATTTCTTCAATCTCTCCCTCAAGACCCTTGATTTCCGGAGGACGAGTTAATGTCCCAATTCGGGCTCGAGCGCCGGACTCATCAAGGACGTCAATGGCCTTGTCTGGGAGAAAGCGCCCAGTCAGATACCTCGAGGTCAAGCGGACTGATGACTCGATCGCTTCAGGTGAATAGCGCACCTTGTGGTGCTGCTCATACTTGTCTTTGAGACCACGCAGAATCGCTATGGCGTCTTCCACAGACGGCTCTTCGACCTTCACCTGCTGGAACCTCCTTTCAAGCGCCGCATCTTTTTCAATATACTTACGATACTCATTCAGGGTGGTAGCACCCACGCACTGGAGTTCGCCGCGGCTGAGCGACGGCTTGATGATGTTTGATGCATCCATTGCACCTTCTGCCGATCCCGCCCCCACGATGGTGTGTAACTCGTCGATAAAGAGAATGACATTTTTCACCTTCCGGATTTCATCCATCACGGCCTTGATGCGCTCTTCGAATTGACCACGGTACTTTGTCCCCGCAACCATGAGTGCCAGATCAAGTGTCACCACCCTCTTCTCCCTCAGAATTTCAGGCACGTTTCCTAAGCCGATTTCTTGGGCGAGCCCTTCAACGATGGCCGTCTTACCGACTCCCGCTTCACCCACCAGCACGGGGTTATTCTTTGTTCTCCGACAGAGAATCTGAATCACTCTCTCTATCTCGCTTTCGCGTCCTATAACGGGATCCAGTTCACCATCACGAGCAAGCTTGGTGAGATCCCGGCCAAAGGCGCGGAGAGCAGGAGTTTTCGCCTTGCCCTCACCATTACCCTCCATCGGCTCTTCCTCGTCCTCAAACCCCTCAAATTCTTCATCAGATTCCTCGGGAGAAAAATTTGGGTCAATTTCGGACAGAATCTCATTACGCGTCCGCTGGATATCCACGTCCAAAGTCTGGAGGACTCTCGCGGCAACCCCTTCCCCCTCACGGAGCAAGCCAAGCAGAATATGCTCAGTTCCAACATACGAGTGGTTGAGAGCCTTTGCCTCCTTGTTCGCGAGAGCCAACACTTTTTTCACTCGCGGAGTGTAGGGAATATTCCCAGAGACTTTCTGGTCCGGGCCAGTCCCCACCTGCTTCTCAACCTCCATTCTGACCGACTCCAAATCGAGCCCCATCCTCTCAAGCACGCTGACTGCGACTCCCTGCCCGAGCTTTATCAATCCAAGCAGGAGATGCTCGGTACCAACGTAGTTGTGGTTGAAGCGGTCAGCCTCTTTGCGGGCAAGCGCCAGGACTTGCTGGGCCCTAGGAGTAAAATTATTCATGAATCAGCAACAGTATCGGAGGGAGGGTGCAACTCCTCGCTCTCTTGGTTCGCAATAATAGCAGGAGGATCGAGTGATTGCAACCGGCTCCGGATGATTTCGGCCCGGATCGCATCCCTTTGCTCAGGGTTTAACTTTTCCCCAGAATGCAGCTGAAGGTGTGCAGGCTGAATCTCCATCAGGAGAGAGTCGCAAGTTCCTCCGGTTTCGGGTGGGAAGAACCCCAGCTCAGCTCCGAGTCTGAGGATAGAGAGCAGATTCAGAGCTTCCTTCGAAGGAATGACGTGAGCATGCCGCAGGGTTCCGTAAGCCCGCCCGACCCTGTCGAAAACCATGTCAGGGTCGTCCTCAAACAGCTTCTGGCGCGCGTTTCTTTCGTGTGAAGCCACTTGTTGGATAACTCGCTCCAGCCTCCTGATGATCGTGTCCTCACTTTCCCCAAGAGTGGATTGGTTGGATATCTGGAACAGGTTTCCAAGGGATTCAGTTCCTTCCCCGAAAAAACCCCGCACCGCGAGCTGGAGCTTTCCGACGGCTTGGAGAACCTGAGCGATCTGATCACTCAGAACGAGGCCAGGAAGATGGAGCATAGCAGAGGCCCTCATCCCGGTACCAAGATTCGTAGGGCAGGCACTCAGGTAACCAAGCTCATGGTCAAAGGCAAATTCGAGATTGCCCTCAAGCTGAGCGTCCACCGCCGAGACGAGATCGTATGCCTCCTTCAGCGCTAAGCCTGGGCGGATCGACTGCATCCTGAGGTGGTCTTCCTCGTTAATCATGAGGCACAGGGCCTGCTTTCGATTGACAATCGCCGCGCTCCCTTCCCCCCTCGCGGCCTGTTCCCGACTGATAAGATGGCGCTCTACAAGAACTTGCTTCTGCAATGAGGTCAGGGCATCCAACTCTTGAGAAAATCCATTCTTCATCTCAGGGAGAGCTTCCACCTCCGGCTTAACCCGGCCCAGAACCGCCACCCGCCTCTCTTTTGTTGACCAACCCGGAAAAGGCTCCCTCCGAAGGTTGCGGGCCAGCCTCACACGGCTGGTCAAAACTACACTGGTACCCACAGCCGCCCCGGTCATCCAATCGGCCGGATGCTTCAGGAGGGTAGAGAATCGCATCATGTCTGTACCGCTTCGATCGTCTCGAGTTCCTGAATCTCATCCCTTAGGCCTGCTGCCTCCTCGTAATTCTCGGCCGCGATAACCTCATCGAGGCGATTTCTTAATTGATCTAGCCTCTGCTGCCTCGCGTGCTCCTCCACGAGCCCTTCTGGGACCCGGCCAATATGCGTTATTCCTTTGTGCATGCCTTTCAGACGACGCGAAATTTCATCGCCGAAAGTCTCATAACACTCGCTACAACCCAAGCGACCTACCTGTTGGAACTTTTTGAAGGTAAATCCACAAACCGGACATGTCGCTCCATCATCGGCGGATCCCTCCAACGACTTCTCCCCAACCGGAAAATTCTCCCCTATTAAGGAATCGCCCAATGCAAAACCGGCCGGATCAGTAACTCCTTTGTCTTGAGCACACTTCTCACAAAGGCACATCTTTTTCATTTCTCCCCCAATTAACTGGGTGAGGAAGACTGTCGCTTTACTGTCGCAGAAATCGCACTGCATACGTGGTTATAGTAGTCTAGCTCCTCAGAAATTCGAAATAAAAAGCGAGAATTACGACGGTTCGATCGGGGTTCCACTATTGTGTACAAGATTTCGATAGGCCTCGATGAATTTTGCGGTGAGAGGGCCCGGAACTCCGTCCCCAATGGCTCGGTGATCCAGTTCCACTGCCGGAATGACCTCCGCCGCAGTTCCAGTTAAAAAACACTCATCCGCCGTCATGATGTCAAAACGTGTCATTGTCTTCTGCTCAAGGGTAACGCCCAGCTGCTCGGCTAACTCAAAGATCACCCCTCTGGTAATTCCATCCAAGCCGCCATCAGACACTGGAGGTGTGTATAGGACACCTTTTTTAACGATGAAAACGTTGTCGCCTGTGCACTCGGCCACATAGCCCTGCTCGTTTAACATCAAACCCTCACGCGCGCCGGCCCTCTGCGCTTCCACTTTTGCCATAACGTTGTTGAGGTAATTTAAGGACTTCACCTGCGGACTAAGAGAACTGTGGGTAGGCCGGCGAGTCGCACAGGTAACTACCTTCAGTCCGATCTCATAGTCCGACTGCGGGTAAAGCTGAATATCAGCTGCGATGATAATCATTGAAGGGCGGTCGCAACTCTCAGGGCTCAAGCCCAGACTTCCAACTCCACGAGTTACCAGCAAGCGGACATACCCATCTTTCAGACCGTTCGCTCGAATGGTTTCGAGGGTATGAGCCGCCACCTCATCCCGCGACCAAGGCAAGCTCAGCATGATGGCTTTGGACGAGTCAAAGAGCCGGTCTACGTGCTCGGCCAGCCTGAACACTTTCCCGTTGTAAAAGCGAATTCCCTCAAACACTCCATCGCCATAGAGCAAGCCGTGGTCGAAAACCGAGATTCTAGCCTCCGACTCATCTACCAAAGTTCCATCGTACCAGATTTTGAGTGCCATGAATTTTCTTGCTGAAATTGAGATGCTCTAAGGCGGAATGCAATTAATACTGTTAATCAGCCTCGGTCGCCAATCCCGGATTTTTCCCTGCCATTTGCCCATCCGCAATCTCAAGAGTTCTATCTCCCTTTTCTGCGAGAATCCGATCATGGGTGACTACCACAAGTGTAGTTCCCAGATTTTTGGAAAACTCGAGGAGGAGAGTCATCACCTCTCCCCCATTACGAGAATCGAGATTGCCAGTCGGCTCATCTGCAAAAACCATCGTGGGTTTGTTCACGAGAGCACGAGCAATCGCCACGCGCTGCTGTTCTCCGCCACTTAATTCAGCCGGCAAATGATGTACACGCCCACCGAGGCCGACCTCATCCAGAAGCTTCATCGCCTGCCGGCGGTGATTTTTGGATCTGATCATTCCCGGCACCATCACGTTCTCTAGCGCGGTCAGCTCCGGTAGAAGATAATAGTTTTGAAAGATATACCCCATTTTACTGTTTCTCACCCGACTCTGCTCTCTCTGCGAGAGGGAATAGAGATCTGCACCCTCGATATGGACCCGGCCCCTCTCCGGGCGTTCAAGGCCCGCGAGCGTATAAAGAAGAGTGGTTTTACCAGCTCCGCTCGCCCCGCAGAGAAAAACTCGCTCTCCCCGACCGATCTCAAGATCTATGCCACGGAGTACTTCTACCGTCTTCTTACCCAAGGTGTAAGTACGGTGGATGTTCCGCGCGGAAATCAACGAGCTTAGAGACACTGAGCGACCTCTAGGCTGAGCTGGCCAGCTTTTCCAGCGCAATTCGCTCATGCCACAATTATTTTGGATTTATTAACTAAAATTGGTAAGCTTTTCCAGATGGACGATTCAACTTCGCGCCCAAGAAAGGAATCTCGACATCCAGCCGGTAGAAGAGTGCGCGGAAGGACCACCGGTGTTCGCATTGTCACAAGAAGCGCGTTTTCCGTGTTCCTTCTTACTGCCTGCGTTGCACTCGCGGTCCTCTCTGTTCCTCAAATGCGTAAATTACGCGCTCTCAAAGAGGAGCTGGCACGGGCCAAGGCCTTGGAAACCCATGTGGAGCAGCAAAAAGACCAGAAGCGGCGCGACCTCAACGCCATCAGAAATGATCCTGCCTACCTGGAGCTTGTTGCTCGAGATCGCCTCGACCTTTATAGAGAAGGTGAGAAAGTATATCGAATCGAAGAGAAATAGATCCTGCGGCCCGTTCTGCTCAGGCACTCACCTTGAGCTTCCCTCCGAACACGGCGTCGTCGCCCAACGCCTCCTCAATCCTGAGTAGCTGGTTGTATTTGGAAATCCGATCCGACCGACTCATTGAACCCGTCTTGATCTGGCCCGCGTTGGTTCCAACCGCAATATGGGCAATCGTCGAGTCCTCCGTCTCCCCCGAGCGATGAGATATGACTGAGGTGTAACTGTTTTCTGTCGCAAGCTCCACCGCATCAAACGTTTCCGTAAGCGTCCCGATCTGGTTCACCTTGACTAGAATTGAGTTAGCAACTCCCAGTTCGATTCCCTTGGCGAGGAAGTCAACGTTGGTCACAAAAAGATCGTCGCCAACGAGCTGAGTTTGATCACCAATCTTGTCAGTCAGCAGTTTCCACCCGTCCCAGTCGTTTTCATCGCATCCATCCTCGATGGATAGGATCGGATACTTCCGTTGGAGCTCTGCGTAATAGTCTACAAGTTCCTCTGAGCTCTTTTCCGAGCCATCAGATTTCTTGAAGGTATAGCACCCCTTTTCCTTGTCGTAGAATTCAGAGGAAGCGACATCCAGAGCGATGCAGATGTCATCCTTCATTCTATAGCCTGCAGCTTCCACAGCCTGCGAAATGACCGCAAGAGCATCGTCTGCACTATCGAGAGCTGGAGCAAAGCCCCCCTCGTCACCCACAGCCGTCGATAAGTTGCGGTCATGAAGAACATTCTTAAGAGAGTGAAAGATCTCAGCTCCATAGCGAAGGGATTCCCGAAAACTCGGTGCCCCAACAGGCATGATCATAAATTCCTGGAAATCAATCGGCGCATCGGAATGCGCACCCCCATTGAGGATGTTCATCATCGGAACAGGAAGAACCTTGGAATTGGGCCCACCTAGATACTGATAAAGGGGCAGACCAACCTCGGCGGAGGCCGCTTTGGCCAGAGCCATCGAGACGCCCAGGATCGCGTTCGCTCCAAGGTTCTTTTTATTCTTGGTGCCATCGAGAGCGAGCATCGCTGCATCAACCCCAGACTGGTTGGTCCCATCCATTCCGATGAGCGCAGGGGCAATCTGCTGGTTCACATTTTCGACTGCTCCGAGGACCCCCTTGCCAAGGTAACGATCCTTATCGCCATCGCGTAATTCCCAAGCCTCATGCTCTCCGGTGCTAGCCCCACTGGGAACACCGGCGCGCCCAAATCCTCCCCCTTGGAGTGTAACCTCAACCTCTACAGTGGGGTTGCCACGTGAATCGATAATTTCGCGACCGCGAACTTCAGTGATAGTAGTATCTGACATGATTCTTTGAAATTCGGAAACTCTTCCTACTTCCAAGCTGTGATCTCAACGATCTCATAGGTTCTCGCCTCCTCGGTCTCAAGATCGCGAAACTCGACTTTATCGCCTACTTTCTGACCAATCAGCGCCTGTCCGATCTCAGAGAGGTAAGAAACCAGCCGCTTATCCGGATCGCTATCCCACGCTCCGAGAACAGTGTATTGCTCAGTCGAATCGCCATGTTGGAGGGTCACTACGGTTCCGATATTGACCGCGCTTGCGTCTGCCCCGGTCAAATCAGATCCCTGAGCGTTATCCAAGTCCTTCTCCAGCTCGCTTTTGCGACGAGCGAGCACCGCCTGCATCTGCTTCGCGGCCTTGTATTCAAAATTTTCTCTCAGGTCACCGTATGAGCGAGCGATTGCAATCTCCTTGATGTTCCCGGGAATACGCTTGTTCACCAAATCCTCATACTCAGCCTTCCGTCTCTCAAGACTATCCCATGATACAATCAGAGTCTCTTTCCGGGGACCTGCATCACCTGTAACAAGCTCCTGTGCGTCGGGGTGCGCCTTAATTACACGAGCCATGAGAGATTTACGGTCCAACTCAGCAAAAGCGGGGCTCTGGAGTAGCTTTCTCGAAAAGTTTCGCACCTCATTCATCTCCTCGCCTGCAAGAAGATCAGCAATAAGCTCTCGATCCTCCATCAGGAAGTTTTGCAATCTCAGGGTCCGGCGCGGCCCCTCATCAGTGCTATCCTGTTCAATCACCGAGAGAATAGCGGAACCCACCTCATGGCTGAACACATCCTCGGCGGCTCTTTTCCTCTCACGGCAGATCCATGCGAGAGCGTCCGGTCCGAGAGAGTGACGGGAAAGTGCACTCCGGATGTGCTCCAGCAATGTGGGCATCTCGTTACGATCTGAAAACATTTTGGCAATTTCAGCAACCCCACGTGTTCCCACGCGGTCAAAGACCCCAAGGATTTTTGCTATCCACTCCTCTCCAAACGCTTCAGGGAACGACTCATAGATTCTGCGCTGTCTTACCGCAGGGAGGCCTGCCATCTCAGGAGCGAGAGACCCGCTGGAACTCGCGAGCACATCGTGCAACCGAAGAGCATTATCCGGGAGGCTCACCTCTTTCAAGGCTTCGAGAAGTTCATCGCGTCCAGCAAGAAGATCCAGAGAGTCTCCCAGATGAAGCTTCAATCCTTTACGACTGATCTCCTCAATCTTAGCGAGGAGATCTGCTGCTACTCCATCGCTTTCCAACGCCCGCGCATGCTTCCTGAGGTCATCAAGAACCTTTGCCTTATCGCGGAGATTGTGCGCCTGATCAAAATCAGCAATCAGAGTTTCAACCGGACTTAAGTTGGTGTCTCGAAGGACCAGCGCCTCATTCCGTTTGCTCGGAACGACAACACGATGAGTTTCTCTCATCGCCTTCTTCGCCCGATCCCACCATTTCTTGTAGTCGTCTTCTGCAACAACACTACCACAAAGCACCCGGTCAATCTGATCTGGCTTCATGGAACCACCGTGGGCCTCAAGGGTTTGGACTACCACGCTGGCCGGATCACTCTCGGCGAGAGCCCGCAGCTCCTCAATCTTATCGATTTTCTGGGCGCGGAAATCATCAGCCTCTAATGGCTCAGTCTTCTCCAGAGCTAACTTCAAGCCCATCACCCGGGCTGACTCCTTTTCGAAATCTATCGTCACCTTTCCACCGAACAGATCCCAATCCGTCACCTTTCCAGATCCCCACGCCTTGTGAAGACAAAAACTTCCCGGAGCCAACTGGGAAAGACGATCCCCCACAGATTGGGGAATGCGACCGGATTCCACCAATTTAGCCACGTCGGGATGCATGGCGCGGAAGATGGTAAGGCAATCCAAAAAAGGCAAAGGTTTTATCAAGTTTTCCCCTTAATGCGGCGGGAAATCCCACTAGTTTTTCCTCCGCCAGAAGATATCTCAGAAATGGTTTGAGCCTTTTAACAAAAATATCTCCTCTGAAATCAAAGTATCTCAAGTTCTCACCCCTTTTTAAATAGTCTCTAAAGGCCCTCTTATCCCACAAAGCCCCTAAATACCCCTAATCCTGATCGCAAACAAGACGGTGAAGCACTCATCCTCGTAATTCCTGAAAATCAAATGGATGAGACAGCTCATCCGGGATTATCTCCTGACTCATGCACTCCGGGCAGCTCGTGAAAACCATAGGCATCGCAGCCTGCAGCGGGCCGGGAGCTGCACTTTGCTACGAAACCATTACCGGAGAGTGCAGCGGGATCCTCGGTGCGCATCACCATCCTGAAGTTATCCTGCACTCTCTCAGCTTCGGAGAATACTGCCACTTCCTGAAGGAGTCCGACTGGGAAGCGATCGCACAACTACTCAGCAGCACCTGCGATGTTCTTGTCGCGGCGGGAGCCGACTTCATCATCTGTCCTGACAATACTGTCCATGAGGCTTTGAATCATCGGAACCTACAAACTCAGGCACCGTGGTTGCATATCGCGGAAACCGTTTCAGCAGAAGCTCAGTCACAAAATTTCAAACGACTCGCGATCCTTGGAACCAAATACCTGATGGAGGGCCCAGTCTACCGGGATCAACTGGTGCCCATGGGACTACACCCGGTCACGCCAAACCTCGAGGAGAGAAATCATATCAACTCTATAATTTTCGACCGTCTCGTTTTTAACAGGGTAACCAAAAAAGACCTCTCGGATCTGCTCTCCATTATCGAAAGAATGCAAGCTGAAGAGACATGTGACGCTGTCGTTCTGGGGTGCACTGAACTCCCCCTTATCCTGAACGATGAGGTTTCTCCCCTGCCTACGCTTGATTCTACCCGGTTGCTCGCACGAGCCGCCATTCGAGAAGCCACCGCGTCTGCCATGAAACTCACCCCTCTCACAGCCCCACCACGATGCTGATCGCCAATTTTCAGACCGGCAGCTCCACCCACTTGATTACCCTTGCTGTCATTGGCACATTAACCGCTGCCCTCGCAGTAGCGGTAGGGCGAACAGGGGGAGAGCCAACCCGAGTTCTCCTGCGGAACTTGATAGGCTGGGGCTCTCTCATAGCTGGACTACTCAATACCGCATACTGGATGTTTCCTTCTCGCTTTGACCTCTCTCAGAGCCTCCCTCTTCACTTGTGCAACCTTGCCAACTTTATCGGGGCGCTCGCAGTCCTCAGAGAACCTCGTCTCTTCAAGGGGCTTCTCTACTTCTGGTCAGGATTGTGCCTCTGGGCATTCCTCACTCCAACGCTTGATACGGGAGCCGGAGAACCTGGCTTCTGGATTTTCTGGCTCTATCATAGCTTTATTCCTTTCACCCTCGTCATTGTCGTCCGGGGAGACCGGTTCCGACCATCGATCCGAGACCTTCAAAGCAGTATTACCTTCACCCTTGGAGTAGTCGTTTGCCTCTTTGTCATCAACTCCATCACCGGATGGAATTACGGGTTTCTAGGTGACAACATACCTGGAGTGTCCACCCCTGTATCTCTCTTAGGAGACTACCCCCTGAGAATACTATGGATGATTCTTCTTGGCGTCGGGATCTTCGTCCTGCTCTGGCTACCCTGGCGCAACTACTCAACGACCCGAACCCGGAAGTAGTAGCCGGAAGGCCTCAGAATTTCACTCTCGTCCCCGCGCATTCTCACCTGGAGAAGAAAATCACGATTGCTCGTAGAGCGATTCAGACCCTGAAGGGCCAGAATGTTTCCTCCAGCTCGTAGTACTCCTGAATAGTCACCTAGGTTAAAGGTCGCATATTCTACCGCCTGAATGTCCGGACGACTGGAAGGAGCAGTAGAACTCCAGTCCAGTTCACCGTCCCTCGTGTTTCCCCTTGCTACCGGAACGCCGTTGATCCATGCGGCAAAAGCATCATCGTAACGAACATCGAGACTCAGGCTGGTTATCGCCGCAGGATTCGTAATCTCAAATGGAAGCCTGAGATAAGCAGTCGCACGCTCGCGATACATTTGAGTCTGCAAGTCCGCGCCTATGAATGGATCATACCTCGTCTGGTTCTGATCGTAGCCAATCCCCTGAGTGACATTGATCCAATCTTGGTCTCCTCCACTCTCAGCAAATCCTTCCTCATTCCCTCCTTTCCACAAATCTCCGATACTTTCATTTGGGACAAACACTTTCCCCTCGGCGTCAGGCGCCACGTATATCACCTCTCCAGTCGAACCGGGCACATACAGCTGAACCGGAACATCAGTGGTGACGCCATCCGCCGTGATTGGAGCCGTTACCGTCTTGAAATCCTCCATAGTTTCAGAGGCCTCCACGACATATTGCTTACCAGGAACACTCTGAAAGATCACAGACGACCCTCCTTCCTCATTTCTGGTGATCTGCAGGATTCGGAGCGAAGAGGTCGCATCATTTGGATCGGTAGAGGCAGACCACTCTGCTCTGTTATCACTCAAGTCCCCATCCGGATCCTCTCCACCTCCTGAAGAGAGGCTTCCAAAATTTTCTCTCTCCCAATCGTCCGGTAATCCATCACCATCACTGTCGGTCGCTGCCCAGAAAATCTCGTCAAGGTAACCTGCGTCGTCATTACTCGAGATCGATCCATCCTTTTCATAAGACCACCGCAGACGGTGACTTCCTTCTGGAACCCGATAGGAGACTAGCTCCCAATCTGTTTCCCCGCTTATATTTTGCACCTGAGCGCCATCCACCCGAAATACCAATTCATCATAATTCTCTTCCGACGAGACTCTCCACCAGAATTCGAGTTCCCCAGGACCATCTACCGTAGTTTCAACATAGGACCGGCCGTCATCATCGATATCTCCGCTTTGCAGCGCCTGTCCATCCTGTCTGCTGACCTGACTCTGAACGAACCAGGGATCTTCGGTGTTAAGAAATACAAGTTCCGGGTTATTGACCGCAGTAGCGAAGTCCGGTGGAGGTGGTGCCAGACTCACGGTCACAGCCAATGTCTCGGTCGTCGTTCCCGCTGGGTTTACCGCCCTGATTTCAATATTCTGGATCCCCTCTCCAGATGAGATCCAACTCAGCACACCACTTTCGGCATCGATCGTCATGCCGTCCGGAGCTTGCCCGATCTCGTAGGAAAGACTCAGGTTACTTGTGGATACCCGATAGCTAAACGGGTCCCCAGACACTACGCTTGCCTCAAGCGGACTCGAGATTACTGGAAGGGTAAATGCCTCGTCTCCCAGAGAGTCACCCTCTCTCAGCGTAAGAAACTGGTCCGCATCGGGAGCAAGAATTTCTTCAATAATTCCCGAGGGCCACCGCACTACCAGCTTGGAGATACTTGTGGAGTCACCCAGGCCAAAGATCTTCGTCAGGGAATTCTGTATTCCGTAGCCCTCGCCCGCGCGCACTTCCCTGAGCTGCACTCCCCAGTCCCCGTGGAGCTCCAATCGAGCCCCGATGGCATTAGGGTTGGAGGTGCGCCCCTTGAGCTGCACCGCGAGGTAATGATTCTCGTTTGGATTGTTCAGAAACAGGAGATCTCTCAGGCTTGCCGAGGTCCCATTGTAGCCCGTTCCTCGACCTCCGAAGATATCGACAAATCCGTCGTGATTAAGATCACCCAGAGCACAACTATGAAGATGGGAGATCGGGGTTCCCCCACTCATCCTCAGAACATCCGGGACCTCGGTGAATGTCTTATCCCCATTGTTGCGATATATCCGGTAAGTCGCAGCTGAACCGCCCAGATCGGTAGCTGTAACAAGCAGATCAATATGGGTGTCATTATCAAAATCCCGGAAAAGCGCCTGAATTCCAAAGTAATCGATATCTCCCAGCCCCGCGCTTTCACCGATATCCGTAAATCCACCGGACCCATCGTTCTCAAGGAGTCTTGATGTTCCCGCCCCGTGGTTCAGGATGAAACAATCCATGTCTCCGTCATTATCTATGTCAGCAAAATCACTGCACCATGACTGCTCGCCATCAGCGAGACCCACCGCAGGCCCCTCGTCCGTGTAGCTGTTGGAACCGTCGTTCCGGAACAATCGGTTAATCCGGCGACGATCGGTTGAGCTCGTTACTCCTAAACGGCATTTCGAAAGGTAAATATCACGGTGCCCATCATTGTCGTAATCTGTCTCGATGACCGCATAGTTTCCACTGGAAACACTGGAAGGAAGAGAGGCCCCAATCAGACCACGCTGTAATGAGAACCCTCCCGCTCCGTCGTTTTTGTAAGGGTGGTTGTCGTCGTTGTCGTCACAGGCAAAGAGGTCAATGTTCCCGTCATTGTCAAAATCCGCAAAGATTGTTCCCTGAACAAAGATATCGCGATCAGGCAACTCAACAGAGGCGTAGGACTGCCCGCTATCTCCCGCTTTCAGAAGCAGGGCTCCGCCGGACGACGGGCCGATGAAAATGTCATTAAACCCGTTGCGGTCGACATCAGCAGCGCATACCGCCCAGATAGATCCACGGGGAAGATCACCGTAGTCAAACGCTGAAAAGGGTTGTCCCGGCTCATTCTGGTAATCGATGAATAACCGATCTGTTTGATGAACCCGCACGAGGTCATCACGCCCATCACCATTGAGATCAACGATTGCCATCGGCGCCCCACTGCTGGAAGAGCTGGCAAGCAGATCCGTCTGATCAGTGAAACTGAACTGAGCTTGGAGAGAAGCAGCAACGAGGAGGCTCGCTGCTGATAGGAAAAGGGAGAGTCTTGTCACAATTTAAACTGCTTGAGAGACATTAGCACCGAGTCGTCGAACAGGGTAGCGTCAATTCTTGCCAGAATACCCCTTTGGTGCTCACTTGCCCCTCTCGTGAGGCCTCTTCTCGTTCTTTTCTTACTGATTGCGGGTCAATTCGTCACGGAACCCCTATCCGCAAAGCCTCGCCCTCACGTTCTTTTTCTGGCCATCGATGACCTTAACGACTGGGTGGGATTCCTTGGAGGCTATCCGGGAAAGGTGCACACTCCTAACCTGGACCGCCTCGCAGCCCGTGGTACCGCATTCACCAACGCTCACTGTCCTGCTCCAGTGTGCTGCCCCAGCAGAGCCTCGGTTCTGAGCGGTCTTTACCCAACTTCTACAGGCATCTACAACAACCAGCACTGGTGGAAGCCGAATCTTCCCAACCTCCGCACCATCCCAATTCACTTTAGAGAGAATGGATACCACACCATAGGAACCGGAAAAATATTCCACCACACCGCGGGGAATAACCCACCGATCCAATGGGATCACTTTAAGAGAGCCCCCTTCAATGATAATGGATGGCTCCGACACGGCGATCGATCTTACCCCTGGACAGCAGCCAAGCCTCGCCCTAGAGGGTTTCCCTACTCAGGAATTAAACTCTATTCCGGCGAGGCGGACTGGGGGGTTCTGCCTCAGCAGGAGAGCCAGTATGACGACTCTCTGGTAGCCGATTACGCCATCAAATACCTTGAGAACCTCGACCAGCGAGCAACCAATAAGCCGTTCTTTCTCGCCTGCGGAATCTTTCATCCTCATCTACCGTGGTACACCCCACAAAAATACCTCGACCTCTACCCGCTGGATCAGATCCAAATCCCGGAAAACATCCCGGAAGATCTCAATGACATTCCCAGTCCCGGGCGCAAGCTCGCCGAAAAAAAATCGGGTGATCTTCGCAGGATTCGAGAGACGGGTCGTTGGCCGACCGCGATCCAGCATTATCTCGCCAGCATCTCCTTCGCTGACGCCCTTGTCGGCCGCGTGCTCGACTCTCTGAGAAAAAGCACTGCATCCGATAACACCGTCATCGTTCTCTGGTCCGACCACGGATGGCACCTCGGCGAAAAGGGACACTGGCATAAACGGACTCTCTGGGAGGAAGCTACCAGAGTCCCCCTGATCATCAGCGCTCCAAAGGCCGGGGGTATTAGCCAGCGCTGCGCACAACCAGCCAGCCTCGTAGACATTTTCCCCACTCTGATTGAATTGTGCCATCTCCCTCCAGTCAGCAATCTTGACGGCATAAGCCTTGTTCCATGGCTTACGGACCCGGAGAAAATCCGCGAGCGCCCAGCCCTTACCATCGAAGAGTCTGGCCATATTTCGGTGCGGACTCTTCACCACCGGGCCATTCATTATACGAGTGGAGAATGGGAACTTTATGACCATCGATCCGACCCAGAGGAACGAACGAACCTCGCAAAGGACCCGAGGCATAAAGAGCTGATCAGAGGCGCCAGAAAATGGATTCCACAAACCCCATCTCAACCTGTAGCCCCGAAGAAGGCTTTCATCTTTGATCACCACAACTTCACATGGACCCGCAAAAAGACCGGAAAGGTCATCAAAGGCAAGTAGCCCTCTATTTGCCTTGCTATTGAAACGGGCGGCGCCAATCTATAGGCAGCTGCCAGGTGGCAGCTCCTCGTGACTCCCTTCTTTGGAGTCCCCTGCCGCAGGACACTGCCGGCAAGGACCCGAGCCCCTTTCGTGGACTATTCCCACGATGACCAGCAGGCTCAAATTATATTCCATAGCTACAATGAAATCCCAATCCCGCTTCAAGACGGGATCGCCCCTCCGCGAATCGTTTCCAAAGAACGTCCTCCGTGAAGCCGAAAAGTTCGGCTCGCATATCAAACAACAGGATACTATCGGCCGTGAAGACTGCCGTAGCGATTCGGTGATCAGTATCGACCCGGCCTATGCTCTGGATCTTGATGACGCCTTTTCCCTACAGCGAACCAGAGGGAAGCGCTGGAAACTCCGGGTTCATGTCGCCGACGTCTCTCATTACGTGAAGGCAAATTCTCTACTAGACAGGGAAGCGCGCCTTCGAGGCAACTCCACCTATCTCGTGGACCGGGTCATTCCCATGCTCCCAAGCAGCCTGAGCAATGGCCTCTGCTCTCTCCACCCTGACTCCGACCGCCTCACAAAGTGCGTTGAATTCACTCTTACGAGCGACGGCAAAGTCCTTGGGACCCGTTTCTTCTCAGCTCTTATCCGATCCAAGAGACGATTTTCATACACGGAGGCCATGGGCATTATCCACGGCACTCAGCAAGGCCATCTTGAGACTATGCTTCGTTACTCGGATCGCCTCGCTCAGAAGATCCGCGCTCAACGTGTCCAATCAGGATCACTGGAATTTCCCTCCAGGGAAACACGCCTTCTCCTGAACCGACAGGGGCGAGTCAAAGCCATAGAACCTGTCTTCCACGACAGAGCGCATCAGCTGATCGAGGAATTCATGCTCCTGGCAAACGAAGCCGTTGCAACTAGGCTCACCAGATTGCAACGGGTGACCATCCATCGCACCCACGAACGACCCGACCCGGCTCGTCTCCGGGAATTTCGGGGATCCCTCCGCCGCCACCAGATTCCATGTGGCAACCTGAAATCACACCGAGAAATTCAGAGGGTGATGGCCAGCCTCGACCGAACCCCTGCTGGACCTGCACTTCAGATTGGATTTCTGCGCACCCTGCCGAGGGCGCGCTACACAACCAGACCCAAGGGTCATTTCGGACTGGCGAAGGACCATTACGCGCACTTCACCTCCCCCATTAGGCGCTATGCCGACCTCCTCGTCCACCGATCCCTTTTCGAGAGCAGGGCCACAAGACCCCGTGAACTCCACCGCATCGCAGAGCATCTTTCGGTGACCGAAAAAAACTCCTCCGAAGCTGAGAAAGAAAGCAAGCGTTCGAAACTGTGCGATTACCTCATCCACAAACTCAGGAGCGGAGACACCCCCCTGCACAACGCACTCGTTACCCAGATTTGCACCTTCGGGATTCTCGTAGAGGTCTCCGAACTTGGAGTCCACGGACTCGTCCCCCGCCGACTCCTAAAGCAAAATCTATATCATTTCGATCTCCGCCAGCAGCAGGTTCGAGACCGAAACACGGGGAGACTTATTACTCTCGGGAGCCCCGTTCAGGTCACTATATCCCACGTCGATAGGGAGAGACAACGAATCGAGTTTACCCTCTCTTCCACCAAGCACGAACCGCGGAAAAACTCAGCAGGGAGACCCTGACTGTTACGTACCACTCCCTAGCTTCTGAGGTTTCCTCAAGGCAGTGAAACTACCGGTCCCCAGACTGGCGTGCCGCTCCGGACCCACCCTTGGCAGAACTACTTCCACCTGACGGACCACTAACCTTACCTTGGCCACGATTGCTTGGACCCTGCGAACCAACCGCTGACTTCAAATCCCCACTCTCGATCAATTTAGCCACTGGCGGATGATCGAGGGCCTTGGGAGTCACCTGCCCTGTCTTGCCAGGCGCGAGAAAGAGACGCTTGCCGCCTGGGAGCGGAACAATCAGGGGTTTTTTACTTTTGTTGGTAACGTCCATCAATTTAGTGAGGTTGGCAGGAGATTAGCACAGCGCCTCTCGGCTGCCATTGGATAATGGCAAAGGACCCGGAATTCTGTAACCTCAGAAACTGCCATGAAACTCATCCTTGTTCTGCTTTTAGCTCTCGCCCCCTTTTCAGCCGTTGCCGATGACTGGCCCCAATGGTTTGGCCCACGCCGAGATGGGGTATGGAGGGAGACTGGCGTCCTCGATAAATTTCCTGAAGGAGGCCCAAAGGTTCTCTGGCGCACCCCCATCCGCCGGGGGTATGCAGGTCCCGCGGTCGTCAATAATCGCGTCTACCTCATGGACCGGCAGGTCGACCAGAGCGCCGACGCGAAGCGGCAATCTGCCCGCACCGGAGCCCAACCCGGATCAGAACGCCTCCTCTGCCTCGACGCCTCTACCGGCGAGATCCTGTGGGAAGAGTCCTACCCTTGCGCCTATACCATGTCCTATCCCGCAGGCCCCAGAGTGACTCCCCTCGTCAATGAAGAGCGAGTCTACACCTTCGGAGCCGAGGGACTTCTTCTCTGCCGCGCCGCACAAGATGGAGCAGAGATCTGGCAGCATGACTTCAAGGAGCGGTTCGGCATCAAAACCCAGACCTGGGGCTTTGCGGCCTCCCCACTCATTCACGGAGACCTCCTGATCTGTCTCGCCGGCGGAGCAGGAAGCACAGCGGTCGCCTTTCACAAGAAAACCGGCAAGGAGATCTGGCGCTCCCTGACCGCGGCCCAGCCAGGTTACTGTCCGCCCCAGCTTGTCTCTCACAAAGGACGTGAGCTTCTCATCATCTGGCACCCTGAAAGCGTCAACGCTCTCGACCCGAAGACCGGGAAAGAACTCTGGTCCGTCCCTTGGAAGATTCGTTTTGGCCTCAGCATTCCTGTTCCTCAGATGATTGATGAGGATCACCTCTTCCTCTCCTCGTTCTATAACGGCTCCATGCTTCTTCAGCTCAAGGCTGATCACAGTAGCCCAAAGATCGTCTACCGCACCGAACAGGCCAGTGAACGCAAAACCACTCATCTCCACGGAATCATGAACACCGCCGTCCTGCGGGACGGCCACCTTTTCGCGGCCTGTAGTTACGGGCAGTTTCGCTGTATGGAGGCCCTTACTGGCAAGCGGGTCTGGGAGTCCTTCAAGCCCATCAACCTCGACAAGCCCACCCGATGGGGCACTGCCTTTGTGACGCCGCACGAGGACCGCTATTTCCTGTTCACCGAGAAGGGAGACCTCGCCATTGCCCGACTCTCTCCCAAGGGATACGAGGAGATTGACCGTGCCCATGTCATCGCACCCAATGGCGCCGACCTGCGCCAGCGGCGCATCGTCTGGACCCATCCTGCCTACGCCAACAAATGTGCCTTCATCCGTAATGATACGGAAATCATTTGCCTCTCCTTGGCCAAGGAAGACTAAAAACCCAAAAGAAAAACGACCCGAAGAACTACGGGCACCCCTTCTCTTTATCTCTCTTTCAGGAGGCTGGCTCGCAGGAAGAGTTTTCCGCTCTCGGAGGGAGGCAACTCGAACTGAGTTGTCGAACCACCCGCTACCATGGAGGTCACCAAAGACACCCAGTTCCAAACTGGCAGTATTACTTACTCCTCAAGCCCTTTCCTTTACGCAAGGCAGAGAGCTGAGTCGCAAGCCGCTTGGCGACCTCAGGATGCTTGGCCTGCACATTGTCCTGCTCTCCCACATCCTTCGACAGGTCGTAGAGCTGAGGCCCTTTCTTCTTCTGTCCGGGGATAAACTTCCAGTCCCCCGAACGGATAGCCACCTGCCATCCCGCTTCTTCCAAGGTAAAGGGCACTCCCGTCTCGCTCTCACCGAGAAAGGCAGCCAGCGTGCTCCGGCTGTCACGAGCTTCTCCAGCCTTGAGTTTGATTCCAAGCAATTCAGCAAAGGAGGCAACAAAATCAATCTGGCTCACAAGGGCTGAGGACACCCCGGGCTTGATCCTCGCGGGCCAGCGAACCAGAAAAGGCACTCGCGTCCCCCCCTCATAAATCTGGTATTTTCCCCCGCGGTAGGGGCCGGAGCCATCGTGCCCCTGGTCAGACTCCTCAGTGGACTTACGCACCGTGGAGCCGTCAGTGTAGCCATCATCGTAAACCGGTCCATTGTCCGAAGAGACGATAAAAATGGTATTTTCCGCAAAGCCGGTGTCTTCAAGAGCCTGCGAGACCGCTCCGACCATCCAGTCAAACTGCACCATCGCGTCTCCACGTTTTCCGAGCTTGGTCTTACCTTGAAATCTGGGATGCGGGGCCCGTGGCACATGAATATCCTGAGAGGAAACGTAGAGGAAAAAGGGTTTCTCCTTCTTCTGCCGTTCAAGAAACTTGCGAGCCTGCACCGCGAACTCATCGGCCATGGTCTCGTCGTTCCAAAGCGCTGACTTTCCACCCCACATCTTACCGATGCGTCCGATCCCGTTGATCACAGTTTCACTGTGCTGATGATCGCCCGGGTAATAGGTCTCCGCCTCGGGGTTGGTTCGACCGTAGGGATAGACCGTGCTTGTATGCCCTTCCGGGGCGGCGTTCACATAAAGTGGATCGGAGGGGTCCAGGTTCACCACCCGATAGTTCTCGAGATAGACACAGGGAACCCGGTCGTTCGTAGATGGCAGGAGAAAGGAGTAGTCGAACCCAACTTCCAAAGGGCCCGGCTTGACATCCCCATTCCAGTTCACCGGACTATCCTTAGCACCCAGTCCGAGGTGCCACTTGCCGACCACCCCCGTCTTATAGCCAGCCCGGCGGAAGAGCTTGGGCAGCGTAAGGATATCCGTTGGAATGCAAAGCGGCGCGTTAGGGGGAAGAATTCTTACTCCTTCCCGAAATCCATAAAGCCCGGTGAGCATCGAGTAGCGTGAGGGAGTGCAGGTGGCCGCCGTACAGTGCCCGTCAGTGAACCGCAGTCCCTCCCCCGCAATCTTATCGATGAAGGGAGTGGGG
This sequence comes from Akkermansiaceae bacterium UBA4145, assembly GCA_002380675.1. Lineage (GTDB taxonomy): Bacteria > Verrucomicrobiota > Verrucomicrobiia > Verrucomicrobiales > Akkermansiaceae > Roseibacillus_B. The sequence continues at coordinate 319 of DFWB01000013.1, read as the reverse complement.
ATCTTGGTAGCACCATAGACCCCGACATCCCCGTAGCCGACATCGTCTCCATAGACGATGACGACATTAGGGTGCTCGGCAGCAGGAAGGAGGGCGGTAAAAAGCAGAGATGCAGTTAAGGCTAGGAACTTCATGTTGACGCTGGATTCTGGGAGCAAGGAGGCCGTGAACACGAGCAGTAAAGCAGAACTTTCTCCCCGAAAGCACTAACCGGGATCTCCTTCTCCCGGCCCGTCGAATCCCGGCCGAATCGGTTGATGAGGAGCATTTTATCTTCTAAGATACCTACCGTGCGTCCCATCCCACGCTTTCTGGCTCC
>DFWB01000362.1:780-2712 GCA_002380675.1 Akkermansiaceae bacterium UBA4145 | reverse complement strand
TCCATTCCCTGGGAACCGGCTTCGTTATTTGCATGGGGCACATTCAGCGAATGAATGAGGAAAAAAGGGCCCTCCTTATTCTCCCTGATAAATTTTTCAGCCTCTGCCACAAATAGATCTGGAGCATAATCAATCCGCTTCACCGCTACACCTCTTCCTCCCTGAGCTTTGCCTGGAACTTGAAAGGGCTTCCATCGTGGCGCGACTTCATTCCTCAACTTTTCGACCCGTCCGTTCCGGATCAGGAACTCAGGATAAAAGTTGTGCGCGTGCCACATATCCACATAGCCAAAGAAATGATCAAATCCGATATCATTTGGATTACTTATGTTGTCGGGGGTTCCCAATCCCCATTTTCCAATACAGGCCGTTCGATAACCTGCGCTTTTCAGGAGTGACGCGAGGTTAGGGTCCTCCGGACGAAGAATTACAGGCCGGGTTGAATTACCCCGCACGACCGTTCGGCCCATATGCCGCCCTGTCATCAGGACGCTCCGTGAGGGCGCACACACCGTCGACCCTGCATAGAAATGCGTGAACCGCATTCCCTCGGATGCCATCCTATCGATCCGAGGTGTTTTCAGCACTTTCTGGCCGAAACACCCAAGGTCTCCGTAGCCAAGGTCATCCGCTATGATCAAAACAATATTCGGCGGATGAACTTTCTGAGCTTTCGCAGCCGGCACGGGAAGAGCAAGGGCCAGAAAGAGCGCTGGAAGAAGACGCGGGTTCAAGGGACTGATCCTCCAGCCCATCCAGCCAATGGCAAGAAAAACGCAGGGTAACAATTTAGGATCATACGAGGTTCAGGCATCTGGATATTTACCGATTCATCCCTTCCGGTCCCATCAACGTGTGCCTATTAATGACGGGTTGCCAAACCGCCGGAAACGCGCAAAATACTAACAAGATGACACCACGATTTCTTCTCCCAGCCCTGGCTCTCAGCCTTGCCCTGCCTACCCTCAAGGCCGCAGAGGAACTTCCCAACGTGAGCTATGAGAAGTTTGCATCTGGCTTTGTCTCACCCCTCAGCATGATCCCATACGGAGAGGGCGAGCAGGCGTATCTCGTTGTCGACCAAACAGGCGTCATTCACTTTCTTGACGAGAAAGGAGGGAAACCTGGCAAAGCCTTCCTCGATCTCCGTAAGTCCATTGTGAATCTGAAAAAAGGCTTTGACGAACGTGGATCTCTCGGAGTCGCGCTTCATCCTCAGTTCAAATCCACCAGAAAGGTATATGTCTACTACAGCGCACCACTTGCGTCAGGGGGGACTGAGAATTTTGATCACACGGCACATCTCTCCGAATTCAAAGTCAAGGCTGACGGCACGGCTGACACGAGGAGCGAGCGCATCATCTTCACCGTGGACCAGCCACAGTGGAATCATGATGGAGGAAATCTGGTTTTTGGGAAGGATGGCTTTCTTTACCTCGGACTTGGTGACGGGGGCGCTGCCAACGATCTTGACCCAAAGGGCTCTCCGGAAGGCGGGCACGAAAAGGGCGGTAACGGACAGGCTCTCAATCGCTATCTTGGCAAAGTTCTGCGTTTCGACATTGATTCCAAAGACCCTTACGCCATCCCTGATGGCAACCCCTTCAAGGGCAGCAAGGACGGGAGAGAAGAGATCTACGCCTGGGGAATTCGCAACCCGTGGGGCATCACGGTCGACCATGAGAGCGGAGATATTATCGTCGCAGATGTTGGTCAAAATCGCTTTGAGGAAATCAACGTCCTCTCTGCTGGCAACTTCGGCTGGCCCCGCTACGAAGGTTACGCTCCCTTCGATCAGCTGAAACCAAGTGAGCCATGCACGTTGGAGGTATCAGCTGCTCCGGAGGGATTCGTCGCACCGGTGCTTGTCTACCCTCACCACGACGGCCTCGGCAAAGCTGCTGGTTACGGAGTCAGTGTCACCGGGGGGCA
>DFWB01000362.1:0-404 GCA_002380675.1 Akkermansiaceae bacterium UBA4145 | reverse complement strand
GACTGGGCCCAAAGCTGGGCGGGAAAAAAATATGGTCTCTATGGTGGTATCCGGGACTCCAAGACGACTTGGACCATGAAAGTAATCCCTGGCGCAAAGACCCCAGCCGGCCCAATTTCGAGGATGGTTATTGGATTCGGATATGACCAAATCGGAGAGGTCTACGTGCTCACCAACACAGGCAAGGGGCCATCAGGAAAAAATGGGGAGATCTGGAAAATCGTTCCCGGAAAGTAATCCAGACGCTCCGTCAGTCACAAAAAGCAGGCTTAGGATCCTCCGGACTCAGATCCCTTTACAGGAGAAAGGGCAAGTCACGAGCTGGATCATAATTTCCTGTGATTAATCTCCTATCCGGAAGATCTGGAATGTTATTCTTTTCCCTCAGCCGGACATGAGCCTAG
>DFWB01000265.1:4977-25334 GCA_002380675.1 Akkermansiaceae bacterium UBA4145 | reverse complement strand
TTCTTGGCGGCAGCTCCTCTGGCAGCCTTTTGCTCAGCGGCCTTCTTCTTGGCGGCGGCTTCCTTGGTGGCCTTTTCCTGAGCAGCCTTTTTTGCAGTGGCTTCTTTGACCGCTTTTTCGCTGGCTGATTTATCTACCGGAGCCTTCTTCTTCGGGGCGTGCTCCTTCTTAGCAGCAGCAGCTTTCTTGGCTGAGGCGATGGCTGGATTCGTTCTTGGAGCCTTAGCCAAGGCCAAGCCCGGGAGGCATGAGAAAAGGAGGATGGTCGTGATCAGAAGTTTCATGGCAGTGTTTTGTCAGCGGGCCTTTGTTACTAGGGAGGGAGGTGATTTCTATCAATTTTTATCTGCTACTGCCTCTTTGACGGGAACGGGTGAATACGGCACGGTCCCCACCATGCGCACGATAGCTTGGATAGCCCTTGTGACCTGTCTTGCAGGAGCCTGCCCTGCCCAGAGGAAGAGTCCCATGGCTCCGATCGAGGATGTGCCCGGCCTGCCCCGGGTGCTCCTGATCGGAGACTCCATTTCGATCGGCTACACCTTGTCTGCGCGCGAGGCGCTTAAGGGAGTGGCCAACGTGCATCGTATTCCGACCAACGGTGGGCCGACGAGCAAGGGGTTGAGCAATATCGAGGACTGGCTCGGAAGTTCAAAATGGGACGTGATCCATTTCAACTGGGGGTTGCATGACCTTTGTTATCGACACTCCAAGTCCAAGACCCAGGGGAACAGGGACAAGGTGAATGGATCCGTTACTCATTCCGTGGAGGAATATTCTGCCAATTTGAAGAAGCTTGTCCTTCGGATGAAGAAAACGGGGGCCCGGCTGGTTTTCGCGACCACCACGCCAGTCCCGGAAGGCGAGGCCGGTCGCAAGGTTGGGGACGACTTGCGGTACAACAAGGCGGCCCTGGCGGTCATGGAGAAGCATGACGTAGCCGTCAATGACCTCCATGGACTGATGGCAGGAAAAATGGACCAGTTTGGTACCCGCCCGGGCAATGTTCATTTCAAGCAAGAGGGCTCATCTCTGCTCGCAGAGCAGGTCGCGAGGGTGATCAGGGAAGTATTGGCAGGCGGCTCAGAGTAAGGGTTCGGCCGGAGTCAGGTTTCCCGGGTCAGCCCTCGCTCTTGCCGATGAGTAGCTGGTCGATGAGGGAGGAGGTGTCCTCGATATTCCTGTCGCGGCCTTCCCGGGTGGCCCAGCCCGAAAACCCTACTTCCTTGAGGGCGATTCGCACCTTGTCCCAGTCCACGTCGCCCTCACCGAGGCGGCAGAAGCCGTTTTTCCTGCCCCAGTCCTTGATGTCGAGTTTAACAGTCCGGTTCCCCAGAGTCCGGATCCATTCCTCAGCCGGGGCGAATTTCTGCATGTTCCCAATGTCGAAGTAGGCCCCGACCCAAGGACTGTCGAAGGCATCAATATAGTCACGAAATACGTCTGGTGATTCACAGAACCCATTCCAAACAGTTTCAATAAGGACTCTTACGCCCAGACGGCTAGCAAGGGGCAGGATTTTCTTTACCTCGGTAATGGAACGATCCCAAACCTGCTCGTGGGTCTCGTTCTGGCCGCCCACCTTACCCGGCACGAGCAGGACCGAAGAGCCTCCAAGCCGATAGGTGTTCCGAATATCGATCTCCATATTTGCAAGGCCTTTGGCACGGGCTTCGGGGTCAGGGCTGCTCAGGCGGTTCCCTCCCCAGTGCCAACCACAAACAAGGCCATGAAACATCACTCCCGTTTTTTCCGTCGCCTCGGCATAGGCTGCTGCTTGCTTCGCATTGCCACTTTCCACACCGTCAAAGCCGAGTTTCTTCAGCCGCTCAAAGAACTGGAGAGGGCTCTCTCCTCCCTGCTTTCCTCCCTTCACAGCCTTGAAGATTCGCCCCTCCAGAGACGGCGCCCCTCCAGCGGCGGTATCCTGAGCGACAAGACGCTGAGATGAGGCCGTGCCGGCGGCGGCCAATGCTGTGGTGGCTAGGAATCGGCGGCGAGAGGTATCTTTGTCCATGGATCTTTGAATACAAGGGGGGAAAGGTCCCACAAGAGCAAGGCCAAACCCCAAAGGAGCATAAGTCTGGCGGGCGGGGTCTCAACTTGCCATCCGGCCACTCTTTCCCTACACCCGTGAGAACATGAACCTGACTCGACGCAAATTAATCAAAACCGCTGCCGGGGCAGCCTTAGCAGCACCCGCAGCCACCCGGGCTGCTGACCTGAATAGCAGGGGGCAGCATGCCTGTATAGGAGTTGGGGGAATGGGCTGGAACGATTTCAATAAGTTCAAGTCTCACGGGAAAACGGAGGTAGTGGCGATTTGCGACGTGGACAGCAAACGCCTGGCCCGGGCCGCGAAAGAAGTGCCAGATGCCCGAACCTACACAGATTGGCGGGAGTTGCTCGCTAAGGAGGGCAAGAGGGTGGACTCAATAAACGTAACCGTGCCGGATCACATGCATTTCCCGATTGCCATGAGCGCCGTGGAGAGCGGCAAACATGTCTACTGCCAGAAGCCGTTGTGTCACGATGTTGCCGAAGTGCGGCTGTTAACGAATGCGACCCGGAAGGCCGGCGTAAAGACTCAGCTAGGAACCCAGGCAGCCGCCGGGAATGGAGACCGTACATTTGTGCACTGGATCAAGAGCGGCTTGATCGGAAAGGTGAAACGAGTCGTCCTATGCTCCAACCGGCCAGGTGCCATCAAGAGTTACCGTTTCGTGGGTCCGCGCCCGGAGGCCCCCCAGCAGGCCCCCGAACACCTGAACTGGGACTTATGGACCGGCACGGCTCCCGTTCGTCCTTATGCAGACAACATTTACCACCCCGGGAAGTGGCGTTCATGGATCGATTTTGGAACCGGTTGGTCAGGGGACATCGGCTGCCATGTCTTTGACGCGACTTGGAAAGCTCTTGGCCTTACCGCACCCAAGACCGTAAGCGCCCGGGTCCAGGAATCATGGAAGCAGTCCAAAATCCGGCAAGGCGACACCTGGCCGCAAAGCGATCATATTACTTGGGTTTTTCCCGGCACCAGCATGACGGAAAAAGAAGAGATCACAGTCGAGTGGTTCGACGGGCTCTTCTATCCACCGGAAGAAGTCCAGGCTCTTGTTCCTACCAAGCCTTATCCACACGAATCTGCCATGGTGATAGGCACCGAGGGAGCCATCATTCTCCCCAACGGGAAGATGCCTACCCTGCTTCCTCCCGAGAAATTCAAGAGCGTCAAAGCCCCCGAGCTTGAGCCTCGTGACCATTATCATCACTTCTGTGATGCCATTCACGGCACGGCCAAAAATGAGTCCTACTTTGAACAGACCGGCCCGATGACCGAAGCGATCCTGCTGGGAACAGTCGCAATCCGAACTCCGGATACTCTGCTGAATTGGGACGCGGGAAAGATGGCGATCACGAATAACAGCACCGCCAATAGCCTTCTCAGGCGACAGTATCGCGAAGGGTGGAGGCTCGCGGGATTCTGAATTGCTCCGCGCTCCTCATACTTAACGCGATCAATCCTCAAGTCTTCCGCGGAGGAGGCTAAATTCCCTTGCTGACTCTAACAGGGCGAGGTAGCGTGTAGCAGGCCTCTCCCTGCTTTCGAAAGTAACCGGGGGACCCACCTTCTCCCCCTCAGAACCTCCATGCTTGAGCGCCTCGCTCAGTTTGTTTTCATTCCAAAACCGGGAGCTAGCGCCCTCGCAGCATGGATTGCTCGCGTTTTGTTCCCTCCGCGGAAAAGTAGCGGAAGTAACAGGAGCGACGATCCTGCCCGGAACTCCTGACTGGATCTCCCCTGCCTCGAAGGTCGTGCACGAGACTTCTGCTGAGTCAGAGAAGCGCTACTTTCTTGCGATCCAGATATTGCGGAAAGCAACCGGGTTACCATGTCCCTGAAAAATGATCGGGCCTTCCGCAACCTCGGGACGAGTCCCGCCAGCTCCAGTACCCTTTGGTAACTTCACTGCATCATGGATTTTCACTCCGTTATGCACCACTGTAATAACGGCGTCTGCTGTCTTTGTCCCTGTTGCATCGAACCGGGCAGCAGTGAATTCAATATCGTATGTCTGCCACGTCAGTGGCGGCAGGCACATGGGTGTATCTGCAGTTTTAAAGCGATAGAAGCAGCCACACCACTGCTTTGGGTCTGACCGGATCTTCACTTTGACGTGGGCAGGGTCATAGACCAGTCCGAAGCTATCGAGAACCTGAACCTCGTAGCGGTTGTGGAGGTAGACCCCGCTGTTCCCACGATCCTGACTGCTCAGAGGTGACTTGGGCTTATAGGGCAGTTGAAACTCGAGGTGCATGGTGAAATCCCCATATTCGCTGGCCGTCTGAGCTGGTGGAAACAACACCCCACCCTCTACCTTTCCCTTGAGAAGATCGGGATCTGCATTATCACCCACCAGAATATCGGCACCTTCCGGCGGACTCTTCCCAAGGGTCGGGCTCTTGCGATGAATCTTTTTATAGCCCTTTGTTGCAAGGCTGACTCCATCCTTGTCGGTCAGTTCTACAGATGGTCCAGATTCGTCCCACCCCGCTCCGGGCAGTCCGCCATTGAACTTACTAAGGTAGAATTCCCCTTCACCAAGAGCCGCCACCTGAATTCCCGAGGCCTTGCCTGCATATTCACCCTGAATCGTAAAATCCGAGTCCTCCTTCTCAGCCGTGGCTGGGTCTGTCCAGAGAGGCCCACGCGGTTTGGCGCCGAAGGTGAGGGCGGGCACGAGGATCACGAGGGAGATTCCAAGAATGACGAACAGGCAGCCGAATTTCATCGTATTGAAAGAGTGAACGAATTGTCCGCGCCGGCAAGCCGGGAGCGTCATCATCGGTCAGGCATTTTTGAATCTTGGTCTCTCATCCGGAAGCTTGAACTTGAAAACAGGGCTTTCAGGAGCAACTCTCCCTTTGAACAGAATCAGTTAAAAGATGGGAAAATCATTTGAGATCGAGGGCCGGTTGAAGGTTGTTAACGACGTACAGACCTTCAACAGCGGATTTACCAAGCGCGAATTTGTGGTGGAGGTGGAAGATGGAAACTACCCTCAGATGATTAAGTTTGAATGCGTCAAGGAGAAGACCTCTCTAACCGACGGAATGCAGATCGATGATCCAGTTAAAGTAACATTCGACATTCGCGGCAACGAATACAAGGAGCGCTTCTACGTGAATCTGAATGCCTGGAAACTCGAGAGCCTCGGAGGCGGACCCAGCCCAAATCAGACTCCTGACTACGGTGACGAAGATGCTCCTCCCGGGCTGGGAGACCCTCCGGGCATGAACTCCCAAGATGCGGACGATGATATCCCCTTTTGATTCTCAGCTCCGGCCCGATTCAGCTTGATCAATAGCCCTTCACGGCACGAAACAAAAAGGGGAACAGCCAAAGCTGTTCCCCTGCATGAAAGATACCTTTCTCTTTTCAGCTCCGCGGAGCGATGTGAATCTCAACTCGTCGGTTGCGCGCCTTCCCGGCAGCCGAGTCATTTGATGCGATGGGCTGGGATTCTCCAAAACCGCGAGTGACCAGCCGCGCAGGCTGCACTCCCTGACTCGCCAGAGCATTCGACACTGCACTTGCTCGGTCACGGGAGAGGCCCATGTTGTAGAAGGCACTCCCATCCGAATCAGTGTGGCCGTTGACCAGAACGGTTGTCTGGTTAAACTTTCGCAGCACAACTCCCACCGAGCTCAATGTTCGCGAGAAACTGCCTTTGATCTGGGCACTCCCGGTATTGAAGGTGATGTCGTGAGGCATATTGAGGATAATGTTGTTGCCCTGCCTCGTGACGCTCACGCCACTGGCCCGCAATTCCTGCCGCAACATGGATTCCTGCTGGTCCATGTAGTTGCCAATGCTGCCTCCAGCAATTCCGCCGATGGCGGCGCCGATAAGCGCACCACGTCCTGCGTCTCCATCTCCCACATTATTACCAATAATCGCGCCCAGAATTGCGCCCCCAGCAGCTCCAAGGCCTGCTCCTGTCGCAGTGTTGGAGACCTGCTGTTCCCCCGTGTAAGGGTTCTCGGTAACACAACTGGAGAGCGCGGAGACGGCCAAAAGAGCCACCGCGAAACACTGTGGACGGGGACGGGTGAATAATTTCATAATGCTGGAATTCTAGCGGTTCAGTAAGGATTTTCAATCATGGATGCAGCAAAATGCGTTTAGACGACTTCTGCTTACTGGGATTTAGACCCCCGGAAGGGGTGGGCTATTCATCAAATATTCGATTTGCCCATTCCGAGCTCGGTTACTATCCGATCAGAGCGTCCATCCCTTTCTGTATTCTCTCTTGAGGAATTGTTCCGCCTCCGGGGCATTAGGGAATTTCATGTTTTTAGCATCCCACTCAAGCTTCTGCCCCGCACGATAGGCGACGTTGCCCAGGTGGTTGGCCTCAGTCAGTGGCCCAGCATAGTCAAAATGACAGGTCGTTGGTTCCCCGGTCTTGCATGCCCGAACCCACTCCTGGTGGTGCCCGATCGATTCTGGAATGGTTTTTTCGGGACGCTTGAAGTCCTTGAATCGCCCTTCGGGCAAAAGGAGATGCTTCCCGTAATCCGAAAGAAGCATCCCTTCATCACCAACAAAGAGAACGCCACTGCCCCACTTCGGGATTCCTCCTCGCTTCCATATTTCTGGTTTTTCCGCCCCCTGATACCATGTCAGGCTGAGGGGAGCCCGGTCACCTCTGGCAGGATATTCATAACGAGCCCACATCGAGGCAGGTGCGATCTCGGCGTGCGGTGTTGGTCCTCCCGCATCGATAGTTGTGGGAGCATCAAGATTCAAAGCCCAGAAAGGCAGATCGTTCCAATGGCTGCCCAGATCTGACATCGTTCCGTTTCCAAAGTCCCACCACCGATACCACTTCGGTCCAGGGAAGTAGACCGAGTTATAGGGCCGCATAGGGGACGGCCCGATCCAGAGGTCCCAGTTGAGATCTTTGGGGACAGGCTGGGCCTCCTGCGGGCGCTCCTGAACATTGACGATATCACGGTTCTTCTTGGCATCCTCGGGGCTTTGCCAGCCCCAGGCCCGCCCCACCCAGACATGAACCTCGTTCACTTTTCCAATGGCACCTCCCTGGATAAGCTCCACCACCCGCCGATAGTTGCCGCCAGCATGAATCTGAGTGCCCTGCTGGGTAGCAACTCCGGCTTTGCGAGCAGTTTCGGTCACAAGGCGCGCTTCATAAACATCGCGAGTGAGCGGCTTCTCACAGTAAACATGCTTGCCGGCTCGAAGAGCCGGAAGAGTGGCAAAGGCGTGAGTATGCTCAGTTGTACTGACGATTACAGCGTCGTAGTTCCCAGGCCTCTCGTAGAACTCACGGAAGTCGTGAAAGGTTTTTGCCTGGTTGAAACGGGAAGCTGCCCCTCGCAGGTTGCGGTCATTGACATCTACCAACGCCACAATGTTCTCGGTATTCCCGACCGTGCGCATGTTGTGTCCGCCACGCCCTCCACAGCCGATCACCGCAACATCCAATTTCGCGTTTGGAGACTTGGCGCTCACGATTGCGGGAAACCCCAGGGCGCCGGCCGCAGTAGCACCCTGCAGAAAATGACGTCTCGACGAACTGGTAGATTGAATTTTAAGGCTCATGATTACAGCAGTCAGGCGGCACGAAGACTTGATTTCAAGGGGAAACTGCTGAAGAAGGCAAAGGGTGCTACACTAGGAGTTGGCATTGCGAAGGAATCCTGCGCAACTAAGAGAGACCTCGACCGTTTATTCCCCCATGAAAGCAGCGCACGTATTCTGGATCTCCATTTTTTCGGGAGGAATCGCTCTCTCTCAGGGCCCTCGTCCCGATGACCTCGGAGCAAGCCCACAGCCTGTCGGAGAGGCTGGAGTCGCCTGGTATACCACCTGGGAAACCGCCCGCGCGGAAGCGGAGCGGTCGAACCGCCCAATATTTTTCATGGCTGCGGCGGCAACCTGCAGTGGAATCTCAGGGGTCTTCTGACCAGGCTACACCAACACGCAGAACAGTTTGTTCTCGCAGAAAGAATTCATAGAGGTCTCCCGCTCGTTTGTGTGCGTTCGTCTGGAGTCCTATGAAAACGAGGAGCATCAGAAGATGGTGCGATCTTTTCTCGATGGCCGCTTTGAAAATACCGCCTTCTGTCTACTTGCACCAGATGGGGAGACCAGGCTATCGGGAACGGGGCGCAGCCCCTCCCAAGGTCTGCGCCAGAGACGGGGACCAGGAAGAGGCCGTGAGGGTAACGGCGTCGTCGAGGCAATGGAGCAGGTTGCCAAGAAATTCCGCCCCAGAGGGACCAACGAGGGCGCGGTCTTGCAAGATTTTCACAGTTTCCGACAAGGACTGAATGTAGCCTCTGGTGACCAGCGACTCCTGATCTTTGTGGTCGCGGCTGACCATGATCGCAAGACCCTTAGGACGGAACTTCGAAGCTTGATGAGCGACAAGGAGATCATAGGGAAATTCCATACGGACTTTGCGGAAGAAGAGCCCGATTCTCAATGGCGGGACGCCATCAAAGGAGAGCGGGGCAAAACTGGAATTTTTGTCATCCGGGCGGATGCCTTCGGGCAGACCGGAAGTGTCATGGAGCAGCTGCCCGTTGACGTGAAAACGGAGGAACTCAAGAACGCCCTGCTTGAGGCAAATATCTCTTTTGCCAAAACAGAAAAGCGCAAGGTTTACAGCGAACACGTTGCCGCAGGCCGTCGAGCAAGGGTGTATTTCGAAAACGGAATGCCCTACGGTGAGGACCGCGATGGAGATGGCGTCATAGACCACCGCAGAGGCCGCGGGGGGCGCGGAGCAGGACCAGAGGCCGGCGAGCGCCGTGGGCCTCCGGCCGGACGGCGCGGGGGACCCCCGAGGGGAACAGGGCGGCCTGGACAGCCTCCACAGCGACCCCGGATCAGGCCCGGGGGCACCGAGTGACCGCAGGATGTGGGTCTAAGACTCCCTCAGGCGCCCGGCCATGTGTCCGAGAGTCTGTAACCTTCGGGCCACGGATCGTCTGCCTGAAGGCTGTGAGTCGTTGTTCCGGTAATCCATGCCCGGCCCGAAACCTTTGGCAGAATCGCGACCGTATCGCCCACTGCTGTAACAGCATCGATGGTGCAAAGGAACTCTGACCCGATCAGGGAGCGCGCACGATAGGTATCCCTAAGACTCATAAGCCCCCTTTGATGGAGGACTGCCATACGGGCTGAACAGCCTGTGCCTGTGGGGCAACGGTCAATCTTACCAGGGCGAATTGCCACAGCATTAGGTCCTGTAATAATATCACCTTCCCGACGAAGCGGCCCGGCAAACTGACAAAACGACAGATGCTGCCAGCTCGGGTTGCCGGGATGATGAAACCCAAGCTGCTCGTTTGCCGCGCTGACGACTTTCATTCCTAATTCCGTGAGTTCTCTCGCCTCGTCAGGCACAAGCTTGAATCCGAGGCTCTCTGAATCAACGATCACGAAGCTATCTCCACCATAGGCCGTATCCACCTCCAGAGTCCCCAGACCCGGGACCTCAAGGGGAGCCTGCAAGTGGGCTGCAAAGGAGGGAACATTGGTAATGGTGATCCGCTCAGCCCGACCATCGCGACAACGGGCATGGACCCTGACGAGACCTCCCGGAGCCTCGAGAACGAGCTGTGTCTCCGGCTCGTGCATGGGAACAATTCCCCGCTCCAGAAGAACCGTTGCAACACAGATAGAATTGGAGCCAGACATCGGAGGGGTATCGGCTGGCTCCATGATGAGAAACCCCATGTCGGCGTCAGGGTGTTGCGCAGGGACGAGAAGATTGACATGGCGGAATACCCCTCCCCTCGGCTCATTGAGGACGAAGTTGCGCAGGACCTGGTCCTCGGCGAGGAAGTCGCGCTGTTCCCAGAGGCTCTCACCCGGAGGGGGAGCAACCCCGCCCACGATAACATCCCCCACTTCTCCCTCCGCGTGGCAGTTGATGATCTCGATGGTTTCCGGGACAGGCATCTTCCGGCAGGGAGCAGCAAGAAATTTCGAATCGCTATGCTCCGGGCCGGGATCTGGTTTCTGGGACCGGGGGAGCCTTTCCCGTGTTTTCCCTGAAATCTCCGATCGGCCAGAGTTCAAGGCGGCGGATAAAGCATTCGGCCCATTCGTTCTGAATGCCGATGAATCCGGCAGCCGGGCTCGCGTCCCGGCCTTCGTTCACGAGAATTCCATTGAGCAGGATCTGATAGGACGCGCCCTTGCAGATCACTTCCATGCGATTCCATTCTCCCACCGGCTTGTCGACATCACGGCTCCCCCGAAACCCCTTTACGTCTTTCCACGCCGGATCTCGATCTTTCCACCGGATACTGGAAGCCGATTTCCCCGCAGGAGGAAAGGTCACAGGCGTCCCTCCTTTTTTCCAGCGATGACCCTTGGGCGTTTTCTCGACCTCACAAGTCAGACTGGTCGGAATCAGTTTCCCTTCTTTAGTCTTCCCCTGAAGAACATTGATGTCTCCCATTGAGCCTTCCAGCATCTGGGCCTGAATACAGGAGATCCACGCTCCACCAAAGGACCCATCAGGGCCGTGGCTGTGGAGGAGCAGCCCACAATCACGCGCCCGGTCGACGCGTTTGGACCACGTCTTTTCGCCCCATTTATATTCCAGGACGAGATGGTAATCCCGGTAGGCTTCTCTGGTGCGAAAGTAGCCAAATCCTTTTCCCGTTACCTGAAGAACCCCTTTATTAATCACAGCAACTTCTTCTTTCTTGGTGCTGACCGAGTTCTTCTCACTGAGATGAAAAACCCAGCTCTTGAATGACGGGTCGGCCAGAAGATCTATTTTGCGCTCGGGCACCGTGGCAGCTTTCAATGATAGTGCTGTGACGACTAACGTGGTGATTGGCAGGAAAATACGCATGACGTTTAAAAGTTTTGGCAAACCTCAGGAAGAGGACATCCAAGGTCTAAGGAAGGAACGGGAGCAGAGCAAGCGCGCGGCCTGACAGCTGGAAGATTCACCCTGACAACGGCGAGGCCATCCTTTAGCAAAGGGCCATGAACCTACCAAAAACTTTCGTTATCGTGGCCATCGGCCTGGCCTCATCCTTGGTCATGGCGGAAGAGCGCCATCTCTTTATTCTCTCGGGTCAGAGCAATATGCAGGGCTTGAAGGAGAAGACTTCCGTCCTCCCGGAACTGAAAAGGCTACTGCCTGGCGCAGATATTCAATACGTCAAATACGCCCGAGGAGGGCAGCCCATCCGAAAATGGGTGAAGACGTGGGACCTGATCGCCAGAAAGCACAAGCTTACTCAGCAATTCAACGACCCTTCGGAGTTTTATGATGTCGTGCTTAAACAGGCCAAGGCCAAGATCGCCGAAGGACCGTTTGATAGCATCACTTTTCTCTGGATGCAGGGAGAGAGGGACGCCAAGACGGGGCTTGCCGCAGCGTATCAGGAAAGCATGCAGACCTTGATTGCCAGCCTTCGCAAGGACCTGAAAACACCCAAGATGAATTTCGTCATCGGTCGCCTCTGTGACCATCTCACCCACGACCAGTGGAACGCTGTGAGGGAGGCTCAGGTCAAGGTGGCCAACGATGATTCCCGGGGCGCCTGGGCCGATACGGATGATACCAACGATAAGGAGCGAAATGGTAAAAAGTGGAATGACCTCCACTACACTGCAATGGGATATGAGCTTTTCGGTAAGCGCCTCGCCCGTCAGGCCGTGAAGCTCATTCGGGGAGAAACGCCTGATCCGGAGGGCCGTCCTCAGTAGCCTAAATATTCGAAATCAACAGCGACGCTGGATTCCCTGACTCAAATCCAGAAGGTTCTCTGTCCGAGTCCCGGGTTTATAATTCTGGTTCGCGTCCATATTCATAATGAGTATGCTCCTGCCGCGATGAGTGCTGAAGCCAGATTCAAAGAACTCGGGTTAATCCTTCCTCCTGCACCTAAGCCGGTTGGCGTTTACAAGCCCATCGTGATCGCGGGGAATATGGCCTACCTCTCAGGGCACGGCCCTCTCAGGGAAGATGGCACGCTTACCCTCGGCCGCCTCGGGGAAACCATGGAGATTGAAGAGGGATACGAAGCCGCGAAGCAAACTGCCTTAGCCATGATCGCAACGATCCGTAACGCCCTTGGGAGCTTGGATCAGGTAGCTCGAGTGGTGAAGACTCTGGGATTTGTCAATTCCACTGGAGACTTTGTCGAACAGCCCGCAGTGATCAACGGTTGCAGTGAGCTCTTCGCAGAGCTCTACGGAGCCGAGGCCGGTGTCGGCGCACGAAGTGCTCTTCCCTCCAATACTCTTCCCGGAGGTATGGCGGTTGAGATTGAGATGATCCTTGAAGTCAAACCATTGTAGGGCGTCATGTATGAGCGATGGGCAATCCAGGGTCTTGACCGGGTTGCTTCACCTGCCCTGTTGGTCCGGCCCCGTGTCGTCGAACAGAACGTGGAACGCATGATTGATTTATGTGGAGGCCCAAAACGTCTCCGCCCCCACGTCAAGACCCATAAAATGGATGAGGTTATGCGAATCCAGATGTCGGCCGGGATCGATAAGTTCAAGGCCTCTACGATCGCAGAGGTTGAGATGTGCCTGGCCGCAGGAGCACAGGATGTACTCCTGGCCTATTCTCCGGTCGGGCCATCCCCGGATCGTCTTATCCAGTTAGCTGAGGCCTATCCGGACGCGAGGTTATCCTTTCTCGCGGACGACGAGGCAGCCCTCTTAGCGATCATTAAGAGGTGCGTGAAAACGGAAGTGCCTCTCGGTGTTTTTGTCGATTTTGATTGTGGCATGGGCAGAACCGGAACCTCCTCCGTGGAAGACGTTGTCAGGATTACCCAATTGGTCTGCTCTTCTGCTGGTCTGAGTTTTGAGGGGGTTCATGCCTACGATGGACATGTGAGAGAGCCCAACCCAGCGGCCCGCAGGGAGATATGGTCTCAGGCAATGAGCACCGTTGAGGGGGCCCTCGCGGAGCTAGCGAAAGCAGGCCACCTCGTGCCAGCTGTAGTTGGGGGAGGCTCGCCGACCTTCGGCTTTCATGCTCGCCTGCGAGAATGGCAATGCAGCCCCGGAACCTCCCTCTTCTGGGATCATGGTTACAAAAGCGCCTATCCTGACCTTCCTTTCCAAAACGCAGCGGCCGTTCTCACCCGGGTAATCAGTAAGCCGGGAACAAATCGGCTTTGCCTGGACCTCGGGCATAAGGCTGTTGCCTCAGAGGGCCCACTCAACAAACGGATTCATCTGATTGGCCTCGAACATGCACATTTCGTCAGCCACAGTGAAGAGCACTTGGTGCTGGAATCCGAGGACGCAGACCAGTTTCAGGCGGGAGACCACCTGCTCGGAATACCATTCCATATTTGTCCCACCGTAGCCCTATACAGGGAAGCGACTCTGATCCGAAATGCGGAGGTTACCCGAGAAACATGGGAGGTCACCGCCCGTAATCGAAGTCTGACAATCTAGAGGCAAGTCAGGCTTCGCAACTCCTCAGCGTTTACCAGGATAGTTTTCCGGGGAGGTACTCTTCGATAAGTTCCTCGTAAAATGGCCTGAGCCCATCGACATCAACGCGCTCGCTGCTTTTGGTGTAGAGATCATAAACGTTGAAAGCATCTACCCACCTAAACATCGCTCGGTCATGGTCGCTCATGAGAGCCTGATATGCCCCTTCCTTGTGAATGGGGTAGCAGGAATGGTAACGAATCATGTAAAGGGCTTCCTCAGGAAGGCGGTCTTTAACCACTTGATAAAGATACTCATCGTGACCCCAGGACATGGTGACTTTATCGAGACCGCACCCCTCCTCATAGATCCCAAGGGGTGTCGCATACTCTGAACGTTGCGAGTCAGGATTCTCCGAAAAATATTCGTGGTAGATGATCTTCTCTGAAAAACGGCACCCAAGGGGAAAGGTGTCCCCGACAACAGCCCACTGGGGTTCGCCAAAGAGACAGAGAATCTTCCCAAGATCGTGGATCAGGCCGGTCAGAATGAACCAGCGAGGATGGCCATCATGCCGGATCGCCTCGGCCGTCTGCATGAGGTGCTCAATTTGAGGCAGGTCGATGTCGGGATCGCTATCGTCGACAAGGGTATTGAGATATTCCAGCGCCTCCCAGACTGTCATCCTGCGTTTCTCCAGGGGAAGATATTCGGCGCGCTTCTCCAGGACAAAATCCATCGTTTGGTGCTGATGATTGAGGCGGTAGAATTCCCGGACCCCGGGCCGCGCTTCAGCTTCGTAGGCCCGAAATTTCCGGTCGCTCTCGGGGTGCTCGGGATAACGCCTGAGGAGGTCGTCCTCCCACTCGTCGAGGTCCTGAAGGGCACCTGTTTCTCGTTCTTGGGCGGGATCCATGCTTTCAGCCAATATAGGCCCCAGCTCTCAAATGGCGAGTATTCGGGGAGGAAAGAACCCTTTTGACGATAGTTTGCAGAAAAGTGAAAACAGGCAGTCGGTTTTTGCGGTTCTAAGAGCACAACCCTAATCGTGCTCTCCAGACGAACAACCCAGCTCTCCTCATGAAAACGGCCCTTTTTTTTACCACCCTAGCGATCCTGGCCTTTCTTTCCTCCTGCTCCAGTTCGATCCACCGCACCTCGCTCATAGAGGCCAATATAGTCAACGAAGGGAAATTCTCCTCCGTGAAACAACGTGGTCATTACTCCTACTGGTCAGATAGGGTCTCTAACGCCGCCCTACGGATCACCATCAATCTCAGTGATCAGACGGCCTATTTCTATTGCGGTGGGGAAAAGGTGGGGCAGTCCCGGGTCGCAACCGGGAAAGAGGGGCATTCCACCCCTCCGGGATCGTTCACCATTTCCGAGAAAGTAGTGGATAAACGCTCCACACTCTACGGCCGTATTTATGACGCGGAAGGTTCTCTCAAGATAGCCGATGCGGACACCCGCCGGCATACTGTGCCGGAGGGAGGTAAATTCATCGGATGCCCCATGCCTTACTGGATGCGACTGACCGAGTCGGGTATCGGGATGCACGTTGGGCCGATACCAAACCCCGGCTCCCCAGCCTCCCACGGCTGTATCCGGCTGCCGCGTGAGATGGCCCGGAGTCTCTTCGAAAAAGCCCCTGTTGGAACAAAAGTCACCATTGTTCACTGAAGCCAGCAGAACACAGGGCCTATTCCCATGGACCCCCCTAGGGTATCACTGGCCACGCGAGGTGCCCGGGGTCCTTGACCGGAATACTCCAGAGCTTGTGCCCAGCAGTGACGTAGAGAGTCCGCAGATCCGCTCCTCCGAAGGCACAATTGGTTATCATATCCGCCGGAACCGGAATATTCTGCAGAAGTGTTCCCTCCGGAGAGAAGACATAAACGCCCGCCCTGTATTTGAGGCTGGTTTCCACCGGAGGCTTGGGAAAGTTGAAACCGGCGGTGGCAAAAATACGTCCCTTCGAGTCCAAAGCCATCCCATCAGGCCCACGATCGCTACCCCAGTCGAAGAGGAGTCTTCGGCTTGAGCTAATCACCGAGCCGTCCGCTCGGAGAGTGAACCGCCACAGTTTACGGTTCCCCCCAAGTCCCTGTGCAGGGCCATCGTTCACATTATCCGCCACGAAAAGGAACTTGTCGTCCGCAGAGACCAGAATGCCGTTAGGGCGATGCACTTCATGGGTGATGATACGGGAGATCTTCCCGGGGCCATCAATCCGGTAGACCCCTTCAATCTCCCGGCCTTGCTCATCACGCTGTTCCACGTCATCCCGGTTCCCGTAGCGAGGATCACTGAAGTAGATCCGACCCTGAGAATCCACCGCGAGGTCATTTGGCGAATTGAATCTTTTCCCCTGATAGTGACTAGCCAGCACCGTAATCCCTCCATCCTTTTCAGTCCGGGTCACCCGACGGTTCCCGCCCTCACAGGCCATCAGGTTTCCCTCGTGATCAAAAAGAAGCCCATTCGCTCGCCCGGAGGGAGTGCGGAAGACATGCATGACCCCGGAAGGGTCACGGCGCATGATCCGATTATTAGCAATATCGGTGAAATACACATCGCCTGAAGGATGCCATGCGGGGCCTTCGGTGAAAGCAACAGCGCCCTCGAGTTTGAGCTGCGTCCTATCCGCGATCTGGGCCTCGAGGGCCGGCAGACACATGAGAAAGACAGAGAACAAGGCGGCAGCTTTCATGCACCGAGCCTATTCAGCATAGTGATGAAGAACAAGCAGGACCAGAAAAGGACGTTCCTTATGGGCCCTTCCTGTCGAAGTCCCCGGCAACAGCCTATTTGACAGAAGAAACCGGAACGAAGGCCTTGCCGTGGCTGTAGATCTGCTTCACTTCCGCAGGGTTCAGACGACGCCTGTAAATCAGGATCTCGTCGAGGGAGCCATCGAGGTAACTCCAACTTTCCCCGGCTTGGAATTCACCGAAGACAAGCGTCCCGTTGTCAAAGTCAAGGGGAGCAGTGAACGCAACCTTTCCTGCGAACTCACCATTCACATAGAGGGTCGACTCCCGGGTTTCGGTATCAAATGAAAAAGCAACCTGCGTCCACCTGTTGGAAAGAGAGCGGGGCAATGAATGGGTCAGGAGATCCCCTCCCCAGAAGTCCTGCCACAATTTGTCCTCGTTTAAGATTAGGTGGAAATACTGCCCTTGTTCCTCAAAGGCCCGTTGAACTGCCAGCCCGTGAGTTTTGTCAAACTTCGCCCGCACCCAGAGAGACATGGTAAAACTGGTAGTCGACAGCTTGAGGCTGTTGCCGAAAACCTCGATGGTAGAACTCTTACCGTCGAAAAGGATTCCCTGACCGCGAAGACCTGGCGCCGGCACCGCTCCATTCATGGTTGCCACGACCCCGTTACCGCTATCATCTTGGACAGGCCGCCCCTCCTGAGCATTATCAAAGGAGTAGTAGAGTGCGGGGCCAAGAGGAAGGATGGGATCTGTCGAGGCAGATCGCTCCGCCTCCCGTCTCTCGCCTGCCACATTTGCCGTCTTGGCAGCGCTTTCCTCCAAAGGGGCTGCTCGCCGGGCAACGGCTTCCTCTGGGACCTCCATCGTGTTTACAAGTGCAGTGAGGGCAATCCATATCACGACAAGAATCAGGATCACCACTCCGCTAAGGGCGAGCACGGGAAAATGATTCTTCCGGTTCGACTGCAGGCTGAGCATCTCGAGTTCGCGGCGTTGGGCAACTGCCTGTTCAAAGTCCCTCTTAAACTCAGAGCAGTTCTGATAGCGCTTCTCAGGGTCGCGCTGCAGTGCCCTCGCGAGAACCAGATCAAAGCGCTCCTGCAACGCCGGATTGACCGCCCCGGGCGGCTTATATTCCCCGCTCGGGCGCTCTCCTGTAAGTCCTTCGTAGGCCAGCACGCCCAAGGCAAAAATATCTACCCGGTGATCGATCTCCGCGTTGACATCAAACATCTCGGGCGCAGCATATTCCTGAGTCAGGAAGCGACTTTCCTCCTTTTCACGGAGATGGCTTGGTCCTGTCTGGGTGGCCTGCGCGAGGCCAAAATCTGTCACTTTCACCAGGCCGTCACTATTCCACATAATGTTCTCTGGTTTCACGTCGCGGTGTGCGATGCCATTCCGGTGAGCGTAGGCGAGCCCATCACAAACCTGACATACCAATGCAACCGCTTCCGGCTCACTCAATTGTCCCTGCTGATATCGTGCATAGAAGGATAGCCCGTCGATCCACTCCTGAGCCATCCAGAGCATACCGTCGGCTTCCCCAAAATCGTAGAGCTGGGCCAGATTGGGATGGTTCATCCGCGCCATGGCCTTCGCCTCCATGGAGAATCGTTGCCGAAAACCCTCGTCTCCAACCTGAGGAGGCAGGATCTTGAGAGCGACCTCACGTTCAAGGTGTCTCTGCACAGCATAATAGACCGCTCCCATCCCTCCTCGTGCAACAAATCGCCGCACGTCCAATTGAGGAAGAAGGTTGCCTAGCTCCTCTGGTGAAGGCGTGTGGAACTCAGAAGGTGGAAAAAGGGACATGGGAATCTCAAGAAATACCACTCACGAATTCGCCAGAGAGTCGAGTGTGATACTTCTTTTTCTTCAAGATTAAATGACGTGGATTCTACCCTCTCATGGTTCAGATCTTCCGCGAAGGATCCTTGGCAGAGGGCCACTTCCCTGTGTATTCCTCTACGGAGAAGAACCCTTCTCTCTATCTCATATTCTGCAATTGCGGCCGGAGCCGTGATTCGCAAAAGTCGGCCGAAATGGAAGTAGCTCCCAACCCGTGCCTCTCGGAGGCAACCGCCGTCACGCGCTCCTACGAGGACGGCAGGATTCAAGCCCTCCGTGGCGTCGATCTGAAGGTCGAAGAGGGAGATTTCATCGCAATCACGGGCTCGAGCGGAAGCGGCAAGACGACTCTCCTCCAGATGCTCGGGGGCCTGGACAGTCCTGATTCCGGCGAGATCTTCTTCCGCGGACAGGCTCTCTCCGGGATGGGCGACTTATCCTCTTTCCGAGCCCAGAAGGTCGGCTTTGTTTTCCAGTCTTTCCACCTCCTTCCTACCCTGACGGCCTCAGAAAACGTTCAGGTGCCCATGGTTGAAAGTTCGATTTCAAGAAAAGAGCGAGCTCCGCGAGCGACGAGGCTCCTCTCTGAGGTTGGACTTGCGGATCGCACTCAGAGCCGGCCACCAGAACTATCTGGCGGGGAGCGCCAACGAGTGGCCATCGCCAGAAGCCTCGCCAACCAACCAGAACTACTCCTCGCCGATGAGCCGACGGGCAATCTGGACAGAGCCTCCGCCACAATGGTGATGGAGTTGCTCTCCCGGATCCATCGGGAAAATGGAATGACCCTCGTGCTCGTAACACACGATCCGGCCACTGCTGCATATGCTTCGCGCCAGATTCATATGAGCGACGGCATGGTTAAGCACCCCACTTCCGAAACTCCTCTTTCCCGATGAACCTTCTGCCGATGGTCGCCCGCAATTTCAAGGCGAGGCGTATGCGCACAGCCCTCACCTTATTTGGGATCGCTGTAGGCATGATGGCTATCGTGGCCCTGATGGGCCTCTCCCGCGGGTTCGAAAGAGGCTGGGATCAGACGATGAATGCCCGTGGCACGGATGCCGTGATCAACCGGGCCGCAGCCGGCAGCCCGATTCCTGCTCCCTTCTCCGAGGATATCGCTGCCAGCATCCGCTCCCTCCCAGGAATCGAAAGCAGCGGCGGGGTCCTTAGTAGTCTAGTCCCCGTGGGAAACCTCCCCATGGTTCTCATCACAAGCTGGGAGTGGAGCAGCTACATCTGGAACCACCTCACGATTGTCGAAGGCCGCATGCCCCAGCAACCCGACGAACAGGTCATTCTCCTCGGCAAATCCGCCTCCCAGGCGCTCGGCAAGGGAGTCGGGGAAACGCTACTTCTCTACGGAACCAAATTCCCCGTGTGTGGAATTTACGAGAGCGCTTCCATGATTGAGTCTGGCGCCATTCTCATTCCGCTCGAGGTCATGCAGCGCAAAAGCGATAACGTCGGGAAGATCAACTTTTTGAACCTGCGCTTTGACCCGGGGACAGAGAGCTCAAAAGCACGGTCGATCTGCCGGGAGATTGAAAATATCCATCCGGGACTCTCCGCAAGTCTTGCCAGCGAATCCGCTCAGCAAAACTCGACGACGAAGGCCGTCCGTGGCATGACCCTTGCGGTTACCCTGCTCTCCATGATCGTAGGTCTGACCAGTGTAATGAACACCATGCTCATGAGTGTTTTCGAAAGAACGATGGAAATTGGCGTCCTGCGCGCCATTGGATGGAAGGCCTCCCGTATCCGCAGGATGATTCTTCTCGAGGCCTCGCTACTCGGAGTCGCTGGAGGACTGCTTGGAGTCCTGCTTGCCTTTGCGGTACGCGAAATCCTCTATCTCTTCCCCTCCATCGGAAGCACGATTCGAATTGAAATCGCGTTGGATGCCGTACTTTTCACCGTTGTCTTTGCGACCATCGTCGGTGCTATCAGCGGCCTCTACCCCGCCATAAGAGCCTCTCGAATGAAACCCACGGTGGCATTTCGCCACCAGTAACAACTTGGCAACCGCTTGTTGCAACCGGGCCACCGGCGAGCTTGAATGCCCCCTCCAGTCACTCCAGATTAGACCAATATATGAAATCCTTTTTCTCTCTCCTTCTTCTTGTCGCTGGCCTCTCCGCCCTCTCGAAGGCAGCAGATCATCCCAATGTCATTGTCATCCTTGTCGACGACATGGGGTGGATGGACCTGTCCTGCCAGGGGAGTGACTACTACCGCACCCCTGCGATCGACCGCCTCGCCACGGAAGGCGTGCGCTTCACCAACGGCTACGCGGCCTGCGCCGTATGTTCCCC
>DFWB01000265.1:0-4596 GCA_002380675.1 Akkermansiaceae bacterium UBA4145 | reverse complement strand
CGCTCTCGCTTCCAAAGGGGCCGCGTCGGCACCCCGGCCAAAAACCCAACAAAATATGTTGGAGGCAAGAATAGCCAATTCCTCTGCCCACCAAATCCCTACTGGATGGAACACGAGGAAATTTCAATCGCTGAGGCCCTTAAGGATCGGGGCTACCGCAGTGGCTACATTGGAAAGTGGCACCTTGGTGACCCCGCATGGTTCCCGCCCGGACAGGGCTACGATGAAAACAAGGGGGGCTGCGACTACGGTCAGCCTCCCAGTTACTTCGACCCCTTCAATCAACCAAAGGGGCGGCACGAAACTCTCAGACAGGGCATCCACAACCTGCCGGGTCGCAAGAAAGGGGAATACCTCACCCATCGCGAGGCTGATGAAGCAGAGGCCCTTATCCGCGGATGGCACCGAGAAAAGAAGCCCTTCTTCCTGATGGTCGGCCATTACGCGGTCCACACTCCCATCCAAGCACTTGCCGAGGTCGCCGCCAAATACCAGCGCGATAAGAAACCGAACAATGCCAAGTATGCCGCCATGGTGGAATCCATTGATGATTCTACCCGGCAGATCCTGACTACGCTCAAGGAACTCGGTATCGACAGGAACACTCTCATCATCTTTACCAGTGATAACGGGGGACTGGACCGCAACGGATCACCAACCGACAATGCGCCCCTGCGCAGCGGTAAGGGCTACGCCTACGAAGGCGGAATCCGGGTGCCTTTCCTTGTTCGCTGGCCCGGAACAATCCCTGCCGGAAAAATCAGCGACGTCCCGGTGTGCTCAATCGATATCTTTCCCACAGTCGTGGAGGCCGCTGGAGGCAAGCTCCCCAGTGACCGTGCCGTCGACGGTCTCTCCCTGATGCCCCACCTGAAGTCTGGTGGAACAACCAAGCTCCATCGAAACGAACTCCTCTGGCATTTTCCGCACTACCGGCACGCCCCGGGCCCCTACAGCATCATTCGCCAGGGCAATCACAAGCTGATCAAGTTCTGGGGCGGCCCCTTCGAGCTCTATGACCTACAATCAGACCTCGGGGAAGCAAAGAACCTTGCCGCCGATATGCCCAAGAGGGTCAGCGAACTCGACACCCTCCTTATCAAGCGCCTCAAGGAAACCGCGGCCAAGCTTCCACGCGAAAACCCGGACTACATCAAGAAGTAATACCCCTGCAAAAATCTCCGAGTCCATGGCCAAATACGAGCCAAAGACACCAACCGGACTTCTGATTGGAATACTGATCCCAATCATCGCGGCAATCCCGCCTTGGACCGGCCGATATTGCTACATTAACTTCAGTGGTAATTGCATTCAGGTAGATGCCTTTGAGCTATTTTTCTGGGCTCCATTTTTCACAACAGTGGCCCTATGGCTTATCGGTCGGGCGTTGTCCGATCGTGGTCAGAACGGCCTGCTAATGAGCACGAAAATCACGATACCACTCACTCTGATATATGGAGTGCTTACCCACTGCATGTTTCTGGTAGCCTTAGGCTCGATATAGAGTTCCACCCGCTACCTGACCTATTCGTTCAACTATCGGGCCTGCGATAACCGTCCCCGCCCTTCCTACTTCAGAACCTCGGCCAGCCAGTTCCTTAGCTCGCTTCGCGTTTTAGAGGGCCGGAGGAGCCATGCATCGCTGTGATTTCGAAACCCCGTTCCCCTGAAGGTAAAATTTCCCTTCACCCCGCTCTCGATCAGGTACTGAGCCGTCTCCTTGAACTGGCTCCCCTCTGAACACACGAACTGAGGTCTGGACCCGAGCCGACGTAATCGTTGCAGGGCAGAGGCTCGGTCTGAGCCCGGATACTCCCATTGACGGGCCCCATCGTAGTGGCTGTAGGGAATAAAGGCACGCCAGAGACCAGCAACCCGGTCATCATAAAGCCCTATAAAGTTGCATGCGATCGCTCCCCGCGAAAAACCGCACAGCACCAGACGCTCACGGTCGCCACCAAACTGAGCACAGATATGCTTCACCGCCTCCAGACAGTAGCTGACCGTCGGACGGGCATCATACTCTGGCTTGCTTCCCCACCACCGCCTGACGTTCGCCGTGCCCCTACCGTTCAAATACGGCAGGCACAGCCAGATGTAGCTGTCTCCGCCTGCAATCCCATAGCCCATCCGGCTTCCCTCGACCCGGCCACTACTGATATCCCGATTCCGATTCCGATAAGGCCCATTGCCCGCATATTCGACTACTACCGGATAGCGTTGGCCCGGACGCCAGTCTTTCGGGAGATAGAGCACGTGGTAGACCCCAGTTCCCTCGTATTGGGGAAGAACCTCCTTCACCCGCCTGCCCGCCCCAGGCTTGCCGTCGACCAGAGCTGGGACAACCAGATCCGGCTTTACTGTCGAGATATCCGGAAGGGCGGCCCTTACTTCGCTCACAGTTGCCAATACAAGTATCAGGATCCTCCACCGCACGGTGTATTCTACAAGGATCCCGGACAAAGATCCAGCACTCTGCTCTCCCCAATCGCCCCGGCATCCTGTTTAATCCAAGCGCTCCATGCGGGACTTCCTACCAGAACATCGGCCCCTGCTCCTCCTCGCGCCCATGCAGGACGTGACTGACCTGCCGTTCATGCGGGTTATGGAGCGCTTCGGGGGGCCCGACGTCTACGTCACGGAATATTTCCGGGTTTATGAGAACTCTCGTCTGAAACCCTACATCCTGCGCAGCATCGATGAGAATCCTTCCGGGAAACCCGTCTTCGCCCAGATGATCGGGCAGGACATCCCCTCCCTGTTGCGAAGCGCCCGGGAACTGGAAGAGCACCCGGTGGCCGGAATCGACCTCAATCTCGGATGTCCCGCCCCCGTGGTATGCCGCAAAGATGCAGGAGGCGGCCTCCTGCGCAATCCTGCCAAGGTCGACCGAATTCTCGGAGAACTGCGCCAAACCATCACAGGTCGATTCACAGTCAAAACCCGGGTCGGCTACGATGCCCCAGATGAGTTCGACGGGTTATTGGACGTGTTCCTTCGGCATCAAATCGACGCTCTCGCCATTCACGGACGAACGGTAAAAGAGCGCTACCAATCCCCGGTTCATCCCGAGTGTATCCGGAGAGCAGTCGAAACCCTGTCCTGTCCAGTGATCGCCAACGGTAATATTGTCGATGTGGATACCGCCCGGGCAGTAGAGGCACTCACCGGAGCTGCAGGACTCATGATGGGCCGCGGAGCCATCCGCAACCCATGGCTCTTTGAGCAGTTGCGCGCATCTTACGCCAGGAGGCCAGTCCCCGTTCCAACCGGGCAGGATCTCCTCGCCTACATCGAACAGCTCTGGGAGCAAACCGCACTGGAGCAGGTCAAGGTCTACCGGGCGGACCGCCAGGTTCATAAAATGAAACGGTATCTCACCTACATTACCCAAGGTCTCGACGAGGAATTTGACCACGATATTCTTCGCTCGAAGAAGGAAAACGAGTTCTTTCAGATTTGTCACCAGTACCTTGCCCACCAGAATCCTCTTCCTGCGCGCCCACAGGAGACATCCCGGCGCTTCTGTGGATTCCCGGAACTGCTCCGCCATGATCCCCCCTCGGAAAAACCATTAAGCTTACACCCCTGATCACCATGTTCTCATTCCGCCATCTTCTATGTATCCTTCTCTCGGCCTCCGCCCACGCCACTCCGAAGATTGAGAACATCCTCTTTCTCATCTCTGATGATCTCAAGGCCAGCGTCCTTGGCTGCTACGGCGACAAGGTCTGCAAGACCCCGAATATAGATAGACTCGCAGCCAGCGCGATGGTCTTTGATCGGGCTTACTGTCAGGGTCTTGCCTGTGCCCCGTCCCGCACCTCCTTCATGCACAGCCGCTACCACGGGGCCAAAGGAAGGGTCAATCTGGGCCAACACTTGAAGGCCAACGGATTCTATAGTGCGCGGGCAGGCAAGATTTACCACATGCGTGTTCCCGGTGACATCATCGCCGGAACGGATGGGCTCGATATTCCCTCGACGTGGACCGAAAAGTTCAACTCCGCCGGTCAGGAGGCTCATACCCCAGGCGACTATGCCTGCCTGAATCTGAACATCTTCACGAGGTCGCTTGAAGGGCGGCAGTCCACCCGTATGCCCCATCGCATGTTCGTCTCGGTAAGTTACGAAGGCGACGGCTCCGATCAACCGGACTACAAGACCGCCAGTAAGACCATCGAGCTTCTCGGAAAGCACAAGGACAAGCGCTTCCTGCTCGCCGCAGGATTCGTCCGCCCCCATTACCCCATGGTCCAGCCTGAGCCATACTTCGACCTCTATCCCTGGCAGGAGATGACCCTCCCCAAATCCGTCCCCAACGACCTCGACGACATGCCCAAGCTCGCCATCACCCGGAGCCGCTCTGCTCTCAACGGAATCGGGAAATTTCCTGATAATCAGAAGCGAATGTGGTCCGCCTATTACGCCTCGGTGACCTTCATGGACGAACAGGTTGGACGTATCCTTGATGAGCTCGATCGTCTCGGCCTGCGCGAAAAAACCGCCATCGTCTTCACTAGCGACCACGGTTACCACCTTGGGGAGCACACCTTCTGGCAGAAGAGCAACCTCCATGAGGAAGTGACCCGGGTC
>DFWB01000114.1 GCA_002380675.1 Akkermansiaceae bacterium UBA4145 | reverse complement strand
CCGGTTGGCGCTTGAAGTTCAGGGTTACCGGCCCGCCCAGCCTCTCCTTGGTCGGTTCCCCGTGCCACTTGCGCAGGCGAGGCGTCCGGTAGGTGTAATCCGAGTCGATGAACTCAAGGATCGAGCGATTCTCAATTAGCACCGTCTCAAACAACAGGAGCGGCTCCATCATCATGTCCATGCTGGTCCGGTAATTGGGAGGGGCATAATAGAAATCCCGATAGATCGTTTCATCCGGAAGCGATGAAATGATTCGTTCCAGCTGCAGCCACTGGGCCGGGAAACTGTCGCAGAAGCGCTTGAGCTTCCGGTCGAGCAGCATCCGCCTGACCTCTCCGGCCAATACCTCCGGCTCAACCAGCTTGCCACTACCCGCCAGTTCCAGAAGCTTTTCATCCGGAATACTCCCCCACAGGAAGAACGAAAGGCGGGAGGCCAGTTCGTAACCGTCCAGCAACTCCGCTTCACCAGCTTCGGAAGGCTTGTCGTAGAGGTAGAGGAACTGTGGTGAGGCCAGCACCGCTGAGACCACTTCCTTCATGGCTCCGGAGAATTCCTTGCCGGACTTGAGCTGTCCCATCACATACCCGACATAGCTTTCCAGCAGGCCTTTCTCCACCGGTCGACGGAAGGCCCTGCCCAGAAAAACCCGCAGTCGCTCGCGCACCTCACTCTCCATTTTCTCCTTCTTGCCGGGAGGGACAAAAAACTCCTGCCAGATCCCCACCGTCCGCTTGTCGAAGTTCGAGCTCTGCACAATGCGACGGCTAAGCTTGAAAAAGGCCTCCATCAGCATCGGGGAAAGCGTCAGGTGATCACCACGGTTATCAAAGCCGTGCTCCGCGCGCAGGTCCTGCGGAAAGGGGCCCACCCCCGCCAGCCGGGGCTCAATGAGGGCAGATTTACCAAGCTGACGGCTGCTGACTACCAGCTGACCGGGCATCTTGCCGGTTTCCGGGCGGAAATACCCCGAGCGGTCCCGCATCATCTTCTCCGGAAGAGGAAAGACCACGACCTTCAGTTTCAGCAGGTCCACTACCGCATTGTTATACTGGAACCGGTTCATCCTGCGAATGGGCGTGGGCGCAAATCCCTTCTCCGCACTCGCACCGGCATGAAGCAGCTTGCGCAATTCCAGCACCAGTTGCTCGCGCACCCCGGGCTTGAGTTCGGGTTCTTTCTCCGGCGGCATCTCATGTTCATCGATGACGTCAATAATCGTCTCCAGACGTTCAAGGTCGGAAACCAAGTCCGCAGTGCCCTCAATCCTGAGTAAATCAACCTTGCCCTTCACCTTCCCATCCCGGCCGTGGCACTTGACACAGCTTTGCTGGAAAACAGGCAGTACTACTTCTGAAAACACCCCATCATCTGCGGCACGAATACCTGTAGGATGCCAGGCCACGAGGCACAGGATCCAACAAGTAATTGTCTGACGATTCATCATGTGGGGCCACCATGTTCGCGCATTTTACTCTCACATAAAAGGACACAACCAAGCCGCACCCGGACATCCCTGGGGTCAGGAGACTCGCCTCCCACCATCCGCACGATGAAAAAAGCCTTTTAATGCTGAAAATCAGTGAGTTATGACGCCATTCCTATTCGTCCACTTGTTTCTCTCTTCGAATTGGGATGGAGGTCTGTGCAGGAGTCCGCTGATGCTCAATCGCAATTAAAACGATTTGTGATCGGCTTGGTGGGCAGTTTTTTCATAGGCTCTGCCAACCCCGGGTTTAACCGAGCAACAGGGATCTTCACCATGGCCTTCACTCCGAGCAAAGACCACAGGCGCCGAGAGCGCGAGCAGAAGAAATTGGACAAGCGTATGGCTCGAGAGGCTGCCAAAGCCGAGAAGCGTAACGCCGAGATTGACGCCCAGGAGGCGGCAGAAGAGGCTGCCGAAAAGGCTGAAAAGGAAGCTGCCGAGAAGGCCGCCGAGGAAGAGCGCAAGGCCAAGGAGGAAGCCGAATTCGAGGCCGAGCTTGAGGCCGAGCGCAAGGCCCTCGAATCGGGTGAGAACTAAAAGGATTTAGTCCTCTGGCAGCTTTCACCGAAGGGTTCTTCTGCCCGCGCCCCAAGGTCGAACTCCTTTATCGAGAGCTGGTCTGGAGAACTTCTACCGATCAGGCGAGAAGCCCCTTCAAGGGCCCTGTGCTGTCAGCGAATTTCTGCATGCCCGTTCCCATGAGCTGCGCCTGCGAGAGCCATAGGTTGGCAAGCGGGGTTTTCTCCGAACAGTTGAGAACGCGACCGGTCTTAATCTTACCGTTCGCAGAACCCGCTACGATAATGGGCAGTTCATCCATGGTGTGGTCCTTTCCATCTCCAAGTCCCGATCCGAGAGTGATCATGGAATGATCCAGAAGCGTGCCCTCGCCTTCCTGAATTGCGTCCAGCTGTTCAAGAACTTCAGCGAAGAGCTCCACATAGAACCGGTCCACCTGCACCAGAGCCCTCTTTACGTCGTCTCTTCCCTGAGAGTGCGTGAGCCCATGATGCGACTTCGTGAAATTCAATTCATGGAAGCGCTGTGGCGTCCCCCACCGTTCCGGTGCAAGCATGAAGGTAGCGACATGGGTGAGGTCTCCCTGAAAGGCCAAAACGAGCAATTTACCCATCATCCGGATATACTCGCCCCGTGTCATGGGCACTTCATCGGGCTCCTTCATATCCGCACGCTCATACATGGCGTAGTGCTTTGTGAGCTTCTCGATCTGCTTCTCCACCTCTCTGACGGACGTGAAGTATTCATCCATCTTGTCCTTGTCATGACGGCCCAGAGTTCTCTCAAAATTAGCTGCATCCTCCAGAATAAGATCCGTGATATCCTTTTCCGACTTTCCTGTCCTGAACAGGCGTCGGTATACCTTTCGTGGGTCCTTCATCGAGGTTGCCACATGCTCCGGACCATACCACGAAATGTTATCCAGATAGATCGACTCTCTGAGATCCTTGAACGTGTTACAGTTCAATTCGAGGGAACGGATGGGCGTGCGATGACTGACCTTGTCTGCAATCAGGTGATCGAGAGTCCGGTCCATCGGATAGGGCGATTTGAGTTCGCCATAGGGGTTGGCCGAGGACAGGTAGCAGGAACTACATTGATTATGCACGTCAATCCCTCTCACGTTCACCCGATAGAGTCCCGTGATCAGCGTCACTTTGTCCGCGACGCTCTGGAGCGGCCTCAAGGTGGGCATCGAAAGGAAATCGTCACTATCTTCGCCCGGAAAGAAATGATCTCTCACAAAGCCCATGGGCGAATAGAAGGAGGCGAACCGGAGAGAAGGCTCTTTCAGCTTCCGGGTTGAAGGCTCTTCCGCATGCATTTCCAGCCAGGGCAGTGCCATCATACTACCGCCTGTTCCTAACAAGAACTTCCGTCTATCCATCTGTTTCATCGTTGTCTCCTTTGGCTGAATATTGGGTGAAGCACTGTGTGCTTGATCAGGTTTCTCAATTTGTAGTCATCCTCGCTGCCGGCTCTGGCAATTTCATCCACAGCCATGCGGTCTGCCAGCGTCATCTCACGCCCCAGACCAAACGATAGCAGATGCTTGACGAAGGCCTTGGCAAACAGGTCCCTCTCAGCGAGCACCGCATCCTTAAAGCCGACCACATCCTTGAAATCATGTTTGCCGAATAATGTGCCACTGGCGTCCACTTTCAAGCCAGTTCGGTAGTTATCTCGCCAACGACCCAGCAAATCGAAGTTTTCGAGGGCAAACCCGAGTGGATCAATCTTGTTGTGACAGACTGCGCACTGGGAGTCTTCGCTGTGCTGCTTCAACTTCTGCCTCACGGTCAGGCCCTCTTTTTCCAAGGTGGAATCATCCGCTTTCAAGTCAGGGATATCATCAGGCGGGGGCTCGGGTGGATCATTAAAGATGACCGACGAGACCCAGGAGCCCCGGGTAATGGGCAAGGATCGGAATGGCCCCGAGGTCATCACCATCACCGCCCCAGTTGTAATCACTCCACCATATCTTCTATCGCTAACCGGCGTACGAGTGAATTCAATATCACGGAGATTCACGTTGATCGGGTAGGTGGCCGCCCTGCCCTGGTACCATTCGCTCAACAGGTGACTACGATAGGTAAAGTCTGAGTCGATCAACTCCATGATGGGCCTGTTTTCAATAAAGACCGTTTCAAAATTCAGAAGTGGTTCCAGCATCATGTGCATCCCCCGCTTGTAGGATATCTTGTCGTCGCCTCCAAAATAGTACTCCCGGTGGGCCTTGAAGTCAGGAGAGGCCGAAACCAGATTATTAATCTTCAGCCATTGAGGGGCAAAGCTATCACAGAAGTTTTTCACCCGGCGATCGTTGAGCATACGGTCGACCTGACCTGCGAGAACCTCCGGATCTTCCAGCTTGCCCTCTCCGGCCAGTGCCAGCAACTCGTCATCAGGAATCGAACTCCAAAGGAAAAAGGACAGGCGGGTCGCCAGATTATACGCATCGTAATTGGGCGAGGAGCGATTGGCCTCGTCATGCACCATGATGAATCGTGGAGATGCCAAGGCTCCTGAGACAACATCCTTCATGCTTATGGTGAAGTCGCCAGTCGCCTTGTATTTTCTGTCAAAATACCTCGTGTAAAGTCGCAGGGTGGCCGCATCCGGGGGAGACCTGAAGGCTCTGAGAAGAAACTTTCGGATGCGTTCATGTGCAACCTTTTCGACCGGTTGCTTCCTTTCGGTCCTGACCTCCTCGGCGCGCTTCCAGCTGCCAACTAACTCCTTGAGAGCCACATTCTGGTCACCGGCCGCGATCTTCTCGATCTCGGGCTTCCCCAAGCCAGAGCGGAAGACCCGCACGTCATTGAGATCT
The DNA here is from genome assembly GCA_002380675.1 of Akkermansiaceae bacterium UBA4145. Classification (GTDB taxonomy): domain Bacteria; phylum Verrucomicrobiota; class Verrucomicrobiia; order Verrucomicrobiales; family Akkermansiaceae; genus Roseibacillus_B. The sequence continues at coordinate 6,639 of DFWB01000114.1, read as the reverse complement.
CCATGAAAAGGCTCGTCCCCGGAGGAGCCGATCTTCATCGGCTTCAGGCTCCTCGTGTAAAGGCTTCCCTCAACCTTCTTGGCCCCAACCTGCTTGCCATCGACGTAGATCGTCATCTGACTGCCATCGAAAGTACCAGCAACGTGGTGCCATTTTCCGTCACGAAGAACCTTGGGCTCCACCGAAGCACCAAATTCGACATAGCTTCCCCCGATACCTGCTCCCATCCAGATGCCCCACGTTCCATCCGTGCCACCCATGGCCAGCAACTGGCGTTTCCACGAATCCTCCCGCCGCACAATGGTTTGCCACTTCTCGGTCGTCTTCGAAGGCCGGATCCACGCACTGAGTGTCAACCCAGTGCTGCTGGTCACCACAGAATTATCGACCATGATGGAGCCAAACCCCACGGGCAGGGGATCCTTGGACGGATCTTGAAACAGGTCATTCCAAGTTTGGCAGTTTTTATCAAAATTATCAGCATTCACTACCGAGCGGCTAAGCTCGAGAAAGGCCTCCATCAGCACGGGTGTCATGCTGAGGTGATCCCCCCTGTTATTGAATCCATTCTCCGCAGGGGGATCTTTGGGAAAAGCCATTACCCCCAGCAACCGATTCTCCAACAACTGCTGTAGCCCCATGATCCGATTTCCCACTCTCGCAACCTTCGGCATTTTCCCAGTCTCAGGTCTGAAGTAATTATTGTGGTCTCGAATGATACGGTCATTGATCGAATAGACCCATGACTTGAGATCAAAGAGGTCTCTGACCGCGTTGCCATACTCGTAACGATTCATCCGCCGGAGGCGCAGCGGCGTGACCGCTTGACGATGTGCCATGGCGCTCTTGAAAGCCTTTTCCAGTCCCAGTAACATCGCCTCACGCTGGGTAGCAGTGGGCTGCTTCGAGTCCTCGGGAGGCATTTCATTTTTTCCGATGACCTCGATTAAATTTTCGATGAGCTCCGGGTTCTTCTCCAGATCTTCCCACGATTTGTAAGGCGTCAAATCAACCTTCCCCTTTGTTTTTTCCCGCCCGTGACAATCATGACAATGTTGCTTGAGCAAGGCCCCGACCCCCATGGAAAAGTTTGATGCGCTGGCTGAGGGTTCCAGGGCTCGTCCCGGAGAACCAATTGCCAAAGAGAGCACTACGATGACCCTGATTACTGCCCGAAAATTACATTTCTGCAACCGCCCGGCCGGGCTCCTTCCGGTAGCGACCGGAGAGGAAAAGCTGCAGGAATGACTCATTTCCCTATTCGACCGGGGATTCCAAAATTCTGCAAGCCACAAGATAAACCGGATCAGGCGACCTCAACCTTTTCAAGTTCAGTAGCCCGACAAACAATCCGCACCGGAACACCCGGTCTTTATAGACTCTATTGCGAATCTTCTGCGAGCAAAGCGGTAGCAGGAAGAGCCTGCAACTCGGTATTCGGTCCTTGCCACTTGAAATTGAGCTCCGGCTTGCCCGACGACGTCCGGTAATAAAGACGAAAGGGATGAAGCCCCTTCGCCAGCCTCACCGTCCCGCTGATGGGGGCTCCCTCATATTGATAGTCCCCATCGATCACCAGCTTGTTATGGATCTTGAAGATGAGCCCGCCCGTGGCCTCGCCCTCGAAGGTCCAGTCTCCCGCTTCCGGAATCCGCAGGTAGCCTGAGAACAGCAACCCGGCATCTTCTTGTGCGGGAAGCGGATCGAGACTGATGGTCTCTGTCATAGAGGTGGTCTTGGCGGTCATCGCGGTGAAGTCGGGCACCCAGTTCCATTTTCCCAGGTAGGACTGCACGCACACTCCCTTGCGCAGGGTTCCTGCATCGAGATCCAGTCCGGGAACAAATTCGTCATCATAGGCCTTCTTGGCATGCCTGTTCGGCATCCGAAGCCGGAGAACCTCATCCTTCATGCGCTGCTGCAGGCGCTTGAATTCGTCGCTGCTACCCGCGAGATTCTGGACCTCCGGCTCATCTTCAATGGTATCGTAAATCTCAAAGTCCACCGAGTGATTCGTGGCCTTGAGCCGCAGGCCCTTGTATCCGTCCAGGTAGAGCCCCTGCTGGTTGTTGAACTCTACGTAGACAACCCCATCCCTTTGCCTGCCCTGCCGGCTGAGGGTTGGACGAAGGGAAACTCCATCGATCCTCGCTGGCGTGTCTACTCCCGCGTAGTCACAGAAGGTAGCCATCCAATCGTGAAACTGAGAGGGTCGGTTCGACTTTTGCCCCCCCTTGATGATCGAGGGACCCCACGCGAAGGTGGGCACCCGCAGACCGCCCTCATGAGAAGATCCCTTTGATCCCTTAAAGTTGCCCGCCGATTCAAAGACCGTGGGGCTCCACCGTTTTCCCTTCAGGTAGGACTCTCGATGCGGGCCGTTATCCGAGGAGAAGACCACGATGGTCTTCCGGTCGATCTTGAGATCTCTCAGGGTTTGCAAGAGATCTCCCACGCAGTGATCAATGCGGGTGATCGAGGTAGCGAAGCGTTCCGCCAGATCCGTAAGGCCTTTTCCGGTGTAATAAGGATCACGGTAGTCATCGATGGTTCCCTCTGCGGTATTGATCATTTTCCCAGCCTCTCCCAGCCACTGAAGCCCACCCTTGACACCCTTTCCGACGGGATAGGCCACCGTGGGCAACTGCAACGCGGCGTGGGGCGTATCATAGGAGAGGAACATGAAGAACGGACGCCCGGGGTTCTGCCGGGTCTCGCTGATGATCAATTGCTTGGCCTTGGCCGTCCATAAGTCGGTGGTATAACACTTGTCGAGGCCCGCCGAGACCTCCTTGTTGTTTTCCCAAACCTGCTTTTTGCCCTGATGGGACTTGTTGTCCCCGAGAGCCCACTCATTGGCGGGATAATGCTGGTGCCCGTCTACGTGCCGGACGTAGCCGTAGAAGTAGTCAAAGCCCCGTTTGGTCGGATAGCCGGCCCATTTCTCCGGGGTATGCCCCCAACCCTGCAGGCCATACTTCCCGAGGTGGATGGTGTGATACCCAACCCGCTGCAGGGTATTGGCAAAATTCCAGTTATCCTCAATCGCCTTATCGAACTGCATGTTGCGCACATTACTGTGCCCTTGGTGCATCCCCGTGATCAGGGAGGCTCGGGAGGGCGCGCAGATCGGAGCCGGACAGTAATGCCGGTTCAGGATCGTCCCCTCCGCGGCCATTGCGTCCAACTCGGGGGTCTGAACCTGAATCCCTTCCCGCTGCTTTTGGAAGAGAATTCCTACATCCCCGTATCCAAGATCATCTGTCAGAATAAAAATAATGTTAGGCTTCTCTGCGGAGACAATTGAAGAGGCCACCGTCAGAAGAGTCAGGATTCCTGAGGCAAGTCGCGTTCTCATATGTTGTTTCGTGGCTTCCATGAGAGATGGTCTATAACGCACAGCAACTCACAAGGCGATCTTGGCTGCGATTCTTGTGATAATCGCTTCAACGATTCGAGAATCAGAGAATTCACTACCCGTATATTTACCGGCATTGGGGTAGGATTTTCATCCTGGCTTCGGCCGCCGCCTCACCTGATTGAGTGGTATTCAACTCCCTATCATTACCCACCTTTCGGCGACTGCCAGTATCCCAGCAATCCTGTATTTTTCTTCCCTTTGAGAATTCTTGACCTCGCTCAGCACAGCGTGAACGATTCTGTTTGATCGTATATATGGACGAAGAGGGATCTACAGCACCAAGAGGGTCTGCCACCGAACGGAAGGCCCCGGAATCTGGCCCCCCGCCTCTGCCTGATGAGGCTGCAGTCCTTGCCACAAGTGACGGCGTGGTATCATTCGGTCCAGTGGTAGGCGGGAAACAGACGGTTACCGTCACCGACGAGTATACCGGCCAATCCGTGGATCACACGGTTCCGAAGGATCGCACATTGGTTGTCGTTGAGGGCGAACCAATCAGGCAAGGCGATCAAATCACTGAAGGTCCCTTCGTTGAGGAAACCGCGACACCATACAAAAGTGAGGGCGGGTCTATTAAGCGGTTCTTTAAGCGCTTTTTCGGTTGGCTCCTCATTCTCGTGGCTCTTGTCGGCGGATGGGTTCTCCAGCACTATGGATTCGCTGCGATTCGGGAGATGCGTCAGCTTGAACGAATCCCCCACGTTGATGCGATCGCTGTCGTAGAGGGCGAGGTAGCTATGAACGGGATCGCCAGTGATGAAGGGGAGATGGTGCCCGGCCATTATACCGAGAGAAGAAGTTACTATCTTTACTGGAAAAAGGAAGAATACGTCGAGGATGACGACGATGGGCATTGGGTAACCCGTGCCTCCGGGAGGGAGTATACGAAGTCCTTCATGATGATCGACTCTACCGGAGAGGTTTCCGTATCGTTGGAGTCTCTGATCACCAACGGCCATCATCCGGAATTAGGCCTCGATTACCGGAGAAGATCAGGAGATTTCAGATACTCTGAATACAGACTCGATCCCGGGGACAAGGTTTTCGTCTTTGCCAAGGCGGTAGCCACGGAAGGCACTCCCGAAAACTCGCAGACACCCCCTTATCAGATCGAGTTCGACGATGAGGGAGCTTCATTCACCCCGATCTTCAGTCAGAATAGTAGCGAACAAGCGCAGAGGTCCGAACAGGGAGTCGCGGGAGTAATGGCCACTATTCTGAGTTTGGCGGCCTTTGCCCTCGCCTCCGTATTTCTCTGTGTGTTCCTACGCGTCCACCGCCTGCTGGTATTTCTTACCCTTCTCAGCATCCTCAATGTTGTCACATTGTTCATGATTGGCATCAAGATGCTGTCCAGCGACCTGAATGATGGAAGGGACCGGCTGGCGAGGCACGCCATCAGTGCGACCGCCGCCGTGGAACAGCAATTAAACCTTGAAGCAGGAGACTTCGACTGGGACGAGTCCCTTGCAGGTTTCCAAGGTCAGGAGGACCAGTGGACCCGCGAGCGCCTGATCGGAATTCGCCACGACTACACCGCCGCGATCGAACGTAATAACGCGATCCTTGACCGGTTCCCTGAGCGCTATCTTGCACCTCTTTGGGGCATTCAACGGGAGGCCTCCATTCTTGAGGAAGGAGAACCTCCACCTCCTGACTCCGAGATCCGTCCCAGTCCCGTTCCAGAAATACTGACTCTATTGGGTGGGATCATCGCTCTCGCTGGAGCCATCTGGGGAGGCCTCACGGGGTTTCGGAGAGTGAAAATCAAACGCTATATCGAGAACGTCCCAACTTCTCTGTCAACGGGCCTGGTCTACGGGCCAGCGGAAGTAAAGGGCCGGGTCGCTCTCTACCAAGGAGAGGGCCACACGGTTACCGGACCTCTTTCCGGCGCGAAATGCTGTCACGTGCGCTACAAAGTTACCGAAACGCGGGGCAGTGGTGATGACCGGAAAACTGTGACCATCGAGCATTGGACGGACCAGGTCCCTTTTCTCTGCCGTGACGCTGAGGGCTACATCCGGGTGGTTCCGGAAGGCGCAGAGGTCCAGGCTCGGCTTGCGGTGCGTCGAACAAACGGCAATCGAACCTACTACGAGTATCACCTCATGGAGAATGAAGAACTTTACATTCTTGGTTCGGCGGTAGTGGAACCCATTGAAGGAGAGACCCTCGAGGTAGCGGATGGCAACAACGACGGATTCCCCTTTGTCATCTCCGATCGCAACGAACATGAAACCATGCTGGCCATCAGTAGAGGAGGGCTCGTAAGAATGGGCCTTGGATTCATCGGAATCGTGATGCTTGTCACCCTCTTTTTTACCTCTACGGGCTCTTACTCCCCCAGTGACTTTCTCCTGGCAGCTCTTACCGCCCCCGCCTGCTTGGTCTTGAGCACGTTTATTCTGATGTTTAACGATCTGGTGTTTCTTCGCAACCGGGTCAAACGTGCCCACGCCAATATCGAGGTTGCCCTGAAGAAGCGAATGGACCTGATCCCAAACCTTGAATCGATAGCCAAAACTTATCTTGAGCACGAAAGGCAGCTCCACCGGGACATTGCCAGCCTGCGAGGGATTCTGAAGGAAAAGGCCTTCAGTCCGGAAGAAATCGATACTGCCATCCGGGCCGATTGCGCAGTGACTGACCGACTTCTTGCTCTCCGCGAGAATCATCCCGACCTCAAGGGTAATACGGTCATGGGTGATCTCATGGACCGGCTGATCCGGGTCGAGAATGAAATCGCTCTCATGCGGGAGGGTTACAATGACAGCGTGGAGCTCTACCGATCCGGGGCTCAAAGATTCCCCGAAGTCCTCCTCGCCAAGACCTTTGCCTTCAAGGACGCCGATCTTCTCCGGGCCGAGCTGGAGGTTCGTCAGGTGCCCCAGGTCAGCATGGCCACCTGAGCCGAAGATCCATCGCCTCCAGTCAAGACAATGGATTTCTCCCATCAAGGCAGTAACCTGGGAACTCTTCTTGCCCGGTGAGGCCCTCTCTCCTAAGCACCTCCTTGAACTCATGAAGGTCCTTAGCCAATCCACGCTCATCCTCTTCCTCCTCGCTTCCGGACCACTTTGCGTAGCCCAGCAGCCCGACCCCTTTCCTACTCCGGGAGAAATCACTAATATTACCGGCGGAGCAAAACCGTTCTTTGAAATACGGGACGAGGACAACGTCTACGGCGTACTCGATGTCGCCATGGACGGAACAGT
>DFWB01000115.1:3489-8374 GCA_002380675.1 Akkermansiaceae bacterium UBA4145 | reverse complement strand
GAGGGCTTCGACCATCAATCCTATCTGGCGAACATCAGTAATAACCGCCTCGAAGACAGGGGGATCCGTGGAGCGCATGCTGAGCGTTAACCATTCGAGCATCTTGAGTCGGTGAGACTCCACCTCTGCGCTCGCACTTGTTCTCTCTGAGGTCGAAATATGACCTGCTATTTCGGCACACTGTCCGCGGGTCATTCTGCTCGTAGATCCTTCTTTCGGAGGGTTCAAAAGAAGAGGGTCAATAGCACGATGGACAATCAGATCGGCATAACGACGGATAGGACTTGTGAAATGGCAGTAATCAACCTTCGAGAGCCCATAATGACCCAGAGGTTCGTCCCGGTAGCTTGCCCGCTTAAGGCTCTTGAGCAATCCAAGCTTGATGGCGTGTTCCTCCGGATGCCCCCGACATTCAGAAAGCAGATTCTGAATATGCTTCTTGTTCAGGAGGTCTCCCGGCTCATAGCCATGCATCCTGGCCAACTCTGCAAACTCATGAATTTTGTCATGGTCTGGATCGTCATGCACTCGATAGATGGCAGGGCGCATCGCATTTTTCACCGCCCTCGCAACTGCCTCATTGGCTACCAGCATGAACTCCTCAATCAGCTGGTGGCTTTCGTTGTATTCATTACGCCGATAGCCCGTTGCGCGTCCAAGCTCGTCCAGTTCCATCCGGACCTCCGGGAAATCGAGATCCAAGGCTCCTTCCGAGAACCTGCGCCGCCGCAGGATCCCAGCCAGCGCCCAACATTCGTTGAGAAGGGCTTCTATCTCATTCAGGACCACTCCGGTCTCCTCACCTCCCGCATCAAGGACAGCCTGTGCGTCGTCGTAGGTCAGTCTGCAATGTGATCGAATAATGGCCTGCTCAAAACGAGTCCGAACCATCGCCCCCTTCCGATCGAAATGCATCACCGCGCAACGCGTCAAGCGATCCTCCCCGGGAACCAGTGAGCAAATACCGTTACTTAATTGCTCGGGCAGCATGGGAAGCACCCGATCTACAAGATACGTTGAATTCCCTCGCTTCCGAGCCTCATGATCTATCGCCGTATCAGGTTTCACATAATGCGAAACATCGGCAATATGAACAGCCAGCTCCCATCCATCAGCGAGCCTCCGCACGGAGATCGCATCATCAAAATCACGCGCATCCGCCGGATCGATCGTGATCACCACTTTCTCTCTCCAATCCACCCGTCCCCGCGAGGCCTCATCATCCACAGCCGAGGAGATCTGCTCTGCTTCCCGGAGGACTTGGCCAGGAAATTCTTCTCGTAATCCATGCCTGAGAATAATCCCCCGGATATCGACTCCGACTTCGTCCGGCCAGCCAAGCACCTCAAGAATCTCGCCCCTCGGCGCTACCTGCCGACTATCCCACTCCATCAGACGCACAGCCACCTTCTGCCCCGATTCGCCCCCCGCAGAATTCTCCAGCTCAATCGTTGAAGGTAACGTTTGGTCGTCAGGATTCACGTAGATGAACCCACCTCGCTCGATCAATGTCCCAACTACCACTCCACTCCGACGTTCGAGAATTCGTTCGACTCTTCCACTCGCCTGATCCTCTACCCCGGGAGCATCGAGAGACTTCTTCTTGTGCCGGGCGTGCTTCCACCAGACCGGCGGACCAATCCGCTCAATACGGAGAGCAACCCGATCACCATCCAGAGCCACCGAAGTCTTTTGGGCGCCCACGTGAATACGCTTGAGGCGTTCGAGATCGATGCCGCTGGCTAAATTAGCTGGATCTTGCGGGTCTGGATAAAACCACGCTGCACCCCTGGGCTGAAACCGGAGGACTCCGGAAAGAAGATTTCTCTCCTGCTCCCGAAGACGATAGCGTGCCTTCTTGCCGCGGACGACCAGCCCTTCCCGTTCGAGCGCTGCCAGCTCAGCCCGCAAGTCGGTGCGCTGGTCAGCTTTTAGTGCGAGCTCGCGGGCAAGCTCTCCCTTATTCAGTGGTCGGTAGCCCGGAAGGCGCATCCGCTCTAGAATCCCTTTCCTCAGATTCCCTCCCTCTTCCATAGGGGGACTCTGGATCTTTGCCGCCCCGACGGCAATCCGGAAGAGTCCGGGCGCTTTTCGTCTCAACAAAACGCAATAAACACAAAGCCTGCAGAGGGAGAATCAAGCATCGCACCTGGTGCCGCTCTGAACCTGCATCCGCTGGCACATGCATTTCCCAATGTCTCAGTCTCACACGACCATGGCGCCCTGCGGATCGAGAAAATTTAGCTGTGGGACCACTCTACCCTCGACATGTAGGTATTGACATTGTAATTTCTTGAATCGGGGGATTGCCAAAGGTGGCCTCTCCCTGCACCTTTCCGCGGGAGGTATCCTCCCCAAATCCCTACAGCTATGAAGATCATTGCCACGCCCGCCCGAAACCACGGATTTACCCTCATAGAGCTCCTCGTCGTGATCGCTATCATCGCGATCCTCGCCGCGCTCGGCTTTAGCGCCGGTGGAGCCGTAATGAACAGTGCCAAGAAAACCGTTGCCACCAACGACTGCACCAGTCTCGTGCAGGCAGTGCAGACCTTCTATGATGACTACAACTACCTGCCTGATGCGCCCGAGGCCGGGGCCGCTCCGGGGGTACCGACGACCGCGGAACTGATGGATCAGCTCGTTGGGTTCGATGTTGAAAATAATCCTAAGGAGGTCCGCTACTTTCAGGGAAAAGAAGCCAAGGGTAAAACTCTGAACGGTGCCTACGGCGGCCTCTTCTACACCGAGCGATCCGTTCAGCTATTCGACGCGTGGAAGAAGACAGGAACCGCCGCGACCAATCGCCACTACTTCGTGGTCATGGACACGGATCTCGATGATGAAATGGTAGATCCGTTCGACGGGGCTAAGCCGCTCTTCGGACGCCGAGTCATCGCCTGGAGCACCGGAAAAGACGGACAATACACAACTGGTCAGGCAAGAGCCACCAAGAACAGGGATAACGTGTATTCCTGGCGCGGTAAGAACTAAGCAAGGCAGGTTCCCCACCCCTTATGGAAAAGCTGGCTTCGGCCAGCTTTTTTGTCTCATGCGAGAATTGTATCTGGGCCCGGCAGGGTAGTAACGCGCTGGCCGACAGCAAACAGGGCAAGGATATTGGGCATCCCGGTCTTGGCCTTTTCCCCAAGGAAAAAGCCGGGCGGTTTCCCGCCCGGCTTTTTGTGGTCTTGCGACCTTGATTATCTGGTTCGAGGCCGGGCTTAGAATCCCATTCCACCACCGCCACCATGATCGTGACCGTGCGGCTCAGGAGCTTCGTCCTCAGGAATATCGGTGATGACACACTCAGTAGTCAGAAGCAGTCCGGCAATGGATGCCGCATTCTGAAGCGCACTTCGCGTTACCTTGGTAGGATCAACCACACCCTGACCAATCAGGTCAACGTATTCATCCTTGGCCACATCGTAACCTGTGCTTCCTTCCGAATTCTTAACGTGCTCGACGATAAGAGCGCCTTCCCGACCGGCGTTGGCAGCCAGTTGCCGGAGAGGTGCCTCTACCGCACTGCGAACGAGTTCCACTCCGGTGGCTTCGTCGCCTTCGAGTGACACCCCGTCAAGGGCGTCCTGCGCACGAATAAGAGCAGTTCCTCCCCCGGGCACGATCCCTTCCTCCACCGCTGCGCGGGTGGCGTGAAGAGCGTCTTCCACGCGGGCCTTCTTTTCTTTCATCTCAGTCTCGGTTGCTGCTCCAACTTTTACAACAGCCACTCCAACTGCGAGCTTCGCGAGACGCTCCTGGAGCTTCTCACGATCGTAGTCAGAGGTCGTCTCCTCGATCTGCCTGCGGATCTGACCAACCCGTCCGTGGACGGCTTCGCTGCCACCTCCACCTTCGACGATGGTGGTGTCTTCCTTGCCAATCTTGATGGTCTTGGCCTCACCGAGTTGGTCGAGTTCAATGCTCTCGAGCTTGATTCCGAGATCCTCAGTGATGCACTGGCCACCGGTCAGGATCGCGATATCTTCCATCATGGCCTTGCGCCGGTCCCCGAATCCAGGAGCTTTCACCGCTGCGATATTCAGGGTTCCACGGATCTTGTTGACCACGAGGGTTGCAAGGGCTTCGCCCTCTACATCCTCCGCAATGATCAGAAGTGGTCGTCCGGTCTTGGCTACCTTCTCCAGAAGCGGAAGCATATCCTTCAGGCTAGAGATCTTCTTCTCGTGGATAAGAATATACGCGCTCTCCAGATTGACCTCCATGCTCTCGGAGTCCGTCACGAAGTAAGGAGAGAGATAGCCCTTGTCGAACTGCATACCCTCGACCACGTCCAGAGTAGTCTCGATACCCTTTGCTTCTTCCACTGTGATGGTCCCATCCTTACCGACCTTGTCCATGGCCTCAGCAATGATATTGCCGATTTCGCGGTCCCAGTTGGCAGAAACAGTAGCGACCTGTGCGATCTGGTCGCTGTCAGAAACCTCTTGCGAAATTTCGGCCAGACGACTCACGATAGCCTCGGAAGCCTTCATGATTCCTCGCTGGAGACTGATGGGGTTAGCTCCGGCAGTCACGTTGCGCAGACCTTCCTTATAGACGGCCTCAGCCAGCACGGTTGCGGTAGTGGTTCCGTCCCCTGCGACATCGGAGGTCTTGCTTGAGACCTCGCGGATGAGCTGGGCTCCCATGTTTTCGTAAGGGTCCTCAAGATCGATCTCCTTGGCCACCGAGACACCGTCCTTGGTGATAGTGGGAGACCCGAATTTCTTATCGAGGATCACGTTACGTCCAGCTGGTCCAAGAGTGGCTTTCACCGCCGCGGCCAGTTTCTCTACCCCGCGCAGGAGCGCATGGCGGGCAGATTCGTCAAACTTTAGTTGCTTGGCAGACATTGTTTTTCTTTCAGTTTTCTATTGAG
>DFWB01000115.1:0-3190 GCA_002380675.1 Akkermansiaceae bacterium UBA4145 | reverse complement strand
TTTTCTTTCAGTTTTCTATTGAGTGTATTGAGCCTCGAAACCCCTCCCTGCTGGGGCGCGATTCCGAGAACAGGAGTTAGTCCTCGATCACCCCGAGGATGTCTCCCTCGTTGATGATGAGGAGATCTGCTCCATCTACTTTGACGTCCGTTCCCCCGTATTTCGAGATGAGGACTTTGTTGCCCGCCTCGACCGAGAATTGGATATCGTTTCCGTTTTCATCTTTTCCGCCAGTGCCGAGTGCGACGACTTCAGCTTCCTGCGGCTTCTCCTGGGCAGTGTCGGGAAGCACAATGCCGCCGGCACTGACTTCTTCAGCGTCGAGCCGTTTTACGAGCACGCGCTGACCGAGTGGTTTAATACTAGCCATGATTCCGTTGTGGTTTTGGTTTGTTTTATTTTGGTTTGGTTGAGTAGCCGCTCCGCCTTCCGGAGAAGAGCGGGGCGGGAAACTGACAGATTACTTCTCGGCGTCAACGACTTCCGCGTCAACGACCTTGCCTTTTGCTTCTCTGGGTTCATCGGGAGCATCTTCCGGAACTCCCTGACCGCCTGCTGCGGCAGCAGCTGCAGCCGCGGCTGCCGGATCCATTTCTCCTGCCCCAGCGGCTTGCTGGGCGGCAGCCATGAGCTCACCCATGGTTTTTTCGAGATCTGCTGTCGCTGCACGCACTGCATCAATGTCATCGGCTTTCAGCGCGGAGCTCACCGCCTCGGTCTTACCCTCAAGGCTGGTCTTCAACTCTGCTGGAACCTTGTCTCCCAGCTCCTCGATCTGCTTTTCGACCTGATAAACAAGATTCTCCGCCTTGTTCTTCTCGTCGATCTCCTCCGCTCTCTTCTTATCCTCCTCAGAATGAGCTTCAGCTTCCTGCTTTGCCTTCTCAATCTCTTCCTCACTCAAGCCACTGGAACCTTCAATCGAGATCTTCTTCTCGTTGTTGTTTTTCTTGTCCGTTGCGGTGACATGCAGAATTCCATTGGAATCGATGTCAAAGGTCACCTCAATCTGGGGCATGCCCCGGGGAGCCGATTCAATTCCTTCCAGGTTGAAAGTCCCGAGTATCTTGTTGTCAGCAAAAAGAGGACGCTCTCCCTGGCAGACTCGGATCGTTACCTCCGGCTGATTGTCTGCAGCGGTTGAAAACACCTGCGACTTTTTCACCGGAATCGTCGTATTCCGCTCTATCATGGGAGTTGCCCGACTTCCTTCGGTCTCGATCGCGAGTGTAAGAGGGGTCACGTCGAGAAGAACAACATCCTTCACGTCACCCTGCAGGACTCCCCCTTGGATACCCGCTCCAATAGCCACAACTTCGTCAGGGTTTACTCCCTTGTGCGGCTCTTTCCCTGCCAGCTCGTGGGCAACCTCCTGCACCTTTGGCATGCGGGTCATCCCCCCGACGAGAACAAGCTCATCGATTTCGCTGGCGCTCACTCCTGCCTCCTTGAGGCAGTCGCGGACAGGCTGTTTTGTTCGATCGAGAAGGGACTCGGTGAGCTGTTCCATCTTTGACCGGGAAAGCTCCATCTGGATATGCTTGGGCCCCGTCTGGTCGGCCGTCACAAAAGGAAGATTAATCTCATACGTACTGGAGGAACTGAGCGCTATTTTTGCCTTCTCAGCCTCTTCCTTAATCCGTTGAAGGGCATCTGGCTGGCCACTGAGATCCACTCCCTCCTTCGATTTAAAATCAGAAACCACCCAGTCAATAATCGCGCTGTCCCAGTCGTCACCACCCAGCTGGGTGTCGCCATCGGTCGCCATTACCTCAAACACTCCGTCTCCAATATCGAGGACCGAGATATCGAACGTTCCGCCGCCCAGATCGTAAACAGCAATCTTTTCGTCGCTTTTCTTATCAAGGCCGTAGGCTAAAGATGCTGCTGTTGGCTCGTTGATGATGCGACGAACTTTTAACCCTGCGATTTCTCCCGACGCCTTGGTCGCATTCCGCTGAGAATCATTAAAATATGCTGGGACTGTGATCACAGCCTCTTCAATGCTCTCTCCCAACTTCGCTTCGGCATCCGCCTTCATCTTAGCGAGGACCATCGCGGAGATTTCCTGGGGCGAATACGCTTTTTTCTCCCCGTCGATCTCGACTTCGATGTGGGCATCTCCGTTATCAGCCTCCACAATCGTGTAGGGAAGCTTCTTATCTTCCGCCGTGAGTTCCGCAAACTTCCGCCCGATCAGCCGTTTTGCTGAAAAAATTGTGTTTCGCGGGTTGGTTACCGCCTGACGCTTGGCAGCCTGCCCCACCAATCGCTCTCCCCCCTTGGCAAAGGCCACGACCGAGGGCGTCGTCCTCGCGCCTTCGGAGTTTTCCAAGACGACAGGCTCCCCTGCCTCCATGACGGACATACACGAGTTTGTTGTCCCTAGATCGATTCCTAGTATTTTTCCCATTTGCTTGTGTTGTTTCCCTTTGGCTTTGGCCCATGCCTGCGGCTCTAAGGGTTCGTTAAAAAATGTTCTCTACGGAACTTCTCCCCACCCTCTTGGCAGTTTCCATGCCAATGAAAGCATGTACTGCCTTAATCCTCTAACAATCAGTTCTTAATGTCATTTATCGATTTATCTGCATCTTAATAAAAAGTGCCATTATGACTCATTTTACCCCTCTTCAGGTGGCCCAATTGTCGCACCGGCACAATCTGGCACACCCTCCAGCCCACCGTCCGGCTCGACCGGTTCCCAGCAAAACAGTTGGGGCAACCACTCACGACCAAACGCGATCCGAACCACGTGAACCAATGGAAACCGCTTCCCTACCGTTGCCCTCTTTAACAGAGCATCGACAAGACCCCATCCAACTGCCAACAATCCCCTAGACGATCTCTCATGACTGATACACCAGATTCCGATACCGGGGACGACAAAGCGGCAGAGAAGCCAGAGAAAAAGGCTCCCGAGAAGGCCACCCCGAAAAGTGCACCCAAGTTTATCTTTCCAGGAGCAGAGGAAGATTCGTCCTCGTCAGCCAGTCCCTCTTTGAGCTTTCCCTCTGACCAAGATCCCTTATCGCAAGCCGATACACCCGCCACGGCGCCGGACACACCGCTCCAGCCCTCATCGGAAGCCTCAGCCAGCGCCCCCGCAGAACCTGTCATAGCAGAGCCTCCCGCTCCTCAGGCAGAACCTCCCGCGCCTCCCGCAGAGCCTCCCGCTCCTCCCGCAGAACCT
>DFWB01000276.1 GCA_002380675.1 Akkermansiaceae bacterium UBA4145 | reverse complement strand
TAGTCTGGATGTTCCCGACTGGATCGTATGGCCGGAGTCAGCCCTTCCCGACGTCCTCTATTACGGAGAGAAGAACGAACAGGAACTCGGTCGGAGTTCGTTGTCATTAATTGAGGAGATCAAGTCTCGTGGTGAGTTCTCACTCTTGTTTGGAATGCTGGAATATGAGGCCGAAAGGGTCGTGCCCTCTGCGCCGCTGACGAGAAAAGAGAGGGGGAAAGCATTCAATTCTCTGGTTGCGCTTCCCGGGGGAGAGAGTGTCTTCCGCACATACCGCAAACAGCACCTTGTTCTCTTCGGAGAGACTATTCCCTACGTTGAGAAGCTTGGAATTCTACGGTGGCTATGGGAAAAGTCGGCAGGAACGGAGTATGGAGGGTCGTTCAGCGCCGGGGACCAGCAGGAGCCGATGAGACTGCCTTCGCCGTTGGCCGGGGGGGAAGAATTTTCAGTAATACCAACGATCTGTTTTGAAGATACCGTTGCGCGTAAGATGCGAAAATTCGTGAAGGGAGGAGGACAGCTGATTCTCAACATCACGAATGATGGCTGGTTCAAGAACAGCGAGGCAGCTGCGCAGCATTTTGCGAATGCCAAGTTTCGCTCCATTGAGTTTCGGCGTCCCACGATACGTTCGGCGAATACAGGGGTCAGCGCGGTAATCAACAGCCATGGAACCGTATTGGACCGAAAAACAATGGAGAGACGGATTCTCCTCAACGATTCAGGGTCTCACCTGAGCCGTGGGTGGCTGTATTCCACGGCTCATGTCCCGCTTGCAGGGCCCTTAACACCCTATGCGAGATTCGGTGACTGGTTCGCTGCAGTTGCCTTGTTGATTGCCGGGGGATGGTGGCTTGCCAGGCGGAGAAGTCAGCGAGAGAAGGAGAGTCAGAGGCAATTGAATGACGTCCGATGACCCTTGACGCTTGAAAGTATGTCCGTGGGACAGTACCAGCGCTTCTGATGGCCGTTGGTGATGTCAGAGGCGTTTTGCAATACGTACCTATGTTCCGTGAGAGAACATTCGTCGTGGTGTTCGACGAGGGTCTCCCGGAATCTGCCGTTGCGGAGGCTCTCCTTGATCTCAAGGTCCTCCAGGGAATTGGGGTGAATCTTGTGATTGCGGTTGCGGGTGGAGAAGAGGCGATCTCCGTGGTCGCAGATCGTGCGCTGGACCTCGAGATTAAATTTGCCCGGGTGATGGAAGAGGAAACAGCCGGTCCGATTCTGGAGCGCGGACAGGCGGCTATCGTCAATTGTCCCGCGGATGGGCTTCTTGGAGAGTCGCTGGCTGATCTGGGGGTTGAAATTGGCGCGGCGAAATTGATTGGACTCCTGAACGGTCAGGGGATTCGCAGGGATGGGCAGCCGCTTCGTGCGGTGCCTTGTTCTGCGCTACCTGATTTTCTTGATGCTGCTGGAGGTAGCGCGCTGACAGGCGCAAAGTTACTGGAAGACGCTGCGGCAGTTTGCCGGGCGGGCGTGCCGAGGGTGCATATCCTCGATGGTCGCCAACAGGGCGTGCTGGCAGATGAGTTGTTCTCCAACGAGGGGGTGGGGACCATGGTGCATGCTGATAGCTATCGGGACGTGCGCGCCCTTCGTGAAGATGATGTCCCCGAGCTTCTTGCGATGATCGGGAGATCGGTTCGCGCCTCTCATCTGGTGCCTCGCGATTACGAGGAGATCCTCCAGAAGGCCGATGATTTCCTCGTGTTATGTGTGGACGACAACGTAGTTGGCTGTGTCGCCCTGCATTGTTACGGGCCTGATCTTGCGGAGCTGGCCTGTCTCTACGTGAAACAATCTCATGAGTGTCGGGGCTATGGAAAATTGCTCGTGCAGGCGGCTGAGGAAAGGGCCCGAGAGAGGGGCATCCACGCTATTTTCGCCCTGACAACCCGGGCGGTGACATTCTTTGAAAATCTTGGTTATAGGATTGCTGATAGCTCGGTTATGCCCGAGGACCGCGCAAGAAAGTGCGAGGAAAGTGAGAGGAGTTCCGCGGTTCTTACCAAGGAGCTCGCGTAGAACAGGTAATCTTCGGCAGGAGGGGTTACAGGTGCTAGTTCTTGCCGGGATCCTCCGGACACTCCGCCACGATGGTGTGGTAGATGGAAAGGTTTCGAAGAGTCTCCGACCACAGTGAATGATCGTGATCTCTGGTCAGCAGATCTTCGGTGGGTTTAGCTGGTATCCAGGAACGATGACGAATTTCTCCCTCTAGTTGCCCCTTGGACCACCCCGAGTATCCGAGGAAAGCCCTGACAATGACCCCGGGAGTTTTGGCGTGTTTGATGGCGCCACTAGCAGAAATACCTGTCTCAAAGCAGAGGCTGGCACTTTCGGACCACCAGAGGGCTGCAAATGAGAGATTCTCGCGTGAGACCGGGCCTCCGAGGTGAACTGGGATCGTGGAGAGAGCTTCGAATTCCTCCTTTTCGAGAAAATCACCCACATGGTGATTGGACGGCTGATTCAGGATGAGTCCGAAGGCTCCCTCCTCACTACTGTGCTCTGTGAGAAGAATCACAGAGTGATGAAAGGGCCCTTCCCCTAGCGTAGGATCAGCAATCAACAGTTGGCCTTCGAGGCGTATTGGCGCGTCATAGCCTATCGAATCAGCCATGAAGACAGAGTGAATGTAGCCAGAGGCCGCGTCAAGAGAGGTCCCGGAAGTGGGGAATCGGGCTGTAGGGGATGGCAATGATATTTTGGGGTTCAGGTCATGAGCATTAGCGACTAAGAGTCCTCTGTGTTCGTTGACCACACTAGAATCTACGCGAAGGCAGGGAACGGCGGAAACGGCGTGGTGAGCTTCCGGCGGGAAAAGTATGTGCCGCGTGGAGGCCCCGATGGCGGAGACGGAGCGCAAGGTGGAGACGTGATCCTGAGGGTGGATGGGCATACCGATAATCTGAGGGCGTTTCACTATAATCCCCGGATGGTCGCCAAGGACGGCGGACATGGGCAGAGCTGGAAGCGCCATGGAAAGAACGGAAAGCCTGTGGTGGGAAAGGTGCCGCCAGGGACATTAGTCTATCGCAGTCCGGCCAGAACTGTCACCGAGGCGGTGGAAATGGAGCGCTCTGGGGCAGGAGTAGATCTGGAGCTTGTGGCAGACCTGACATCCGAGGGCGACGAGCTCGTCATCTGTAAAGCGGGCGAAGGGGGAAAGGGGAACTGGCAGTTTCGGAGTTCTACCAATCGGACGCCGGAGGAGTTCACTCTTGGGACCGAGGGAACAGAGGGGGTGTTTTATCTTGAGTTGAGACGCATCGCAGATGCCGGGATGGTCGGATTCCCCAATGCCGGTAAATCGACCCTCACGACAAAGCTGAGTGCGGCTCGCCCCAAGATCGCGTCGTATCCATTCACCACTCTGAACCCGATGGTCGGAGTGGTGGAGTTTGATGACTTCAAACGATGCACGATTGCGGATATTCCCGGTATCATCGAGGGAGCGCATAAAAACCGTGGCCTTGGTCATGAATTCCTGCGGCATATCACGAGGTGTGGGCTCCTGCTATTCGTCGTGGATATGGCAGGAAGCGAGTGCCGGGATCCAATTTCGGATATCGAAACTCTTCGGAAAGAGATCAAATTATATGACCCGGAGCTTTCCAAGCTCGATTGGCTAGTGGTTGCCAACAAGATGGATCTCGATGAAGCAGAGGAGAACCTGACTCAGTTCCGACAGCGTTTTCCCAAAGTGGAGATTATCTCAGTTTCAGCTAAGTTGGAGGAGGGGCTCGGTGCGTTGCGAGGACTTTTGTGTGAGCGGGTGGGGAAGAGAAATCAGTGAATAGACAGACGGACGTAGCATGGCGTAGCAGTCAGTGACCCATGTCGGAAAATGAGAAAACTCTGGTGTTTGTCTATGGCTCCTTGCGGAAGGGGTCTTCCAATCACTTCAGACTGGGGAAGGCGCCTTTTGTGGAAGAGGGCTGGATTCTGGGACGCCTCTATCGCATTGATTGGTATCCAGGAATGCGGTTGGACGAGGAAGGGGTCCCGGTTCGGGGGGAAATCTACGAGATTGAGCGAGAAGCGCTGCGGGAGCTGGATGCTTTTGAGGGAAATGAGTTTGAGCGTCTGAAGACGAAGGTGCACGCCAAAGGGGACGGGGATTTCCATGTCTGGCTGTACGAATACTGTAAAGAAGTGAATTCCGACGCAGAGCTTTTGCCAGCGGACTGGGTGTATCACGAGAGGAAGATAGACCGGAAGGCTGATGCCCCGTTCTTCAGTCTGGCTACCTTCATCTTATTGCCAGCTACTGCGGCCTTGGGTGCGTTCATGACCTGGGCGGATCCAGACTCTTTCAGCAGGTTTAGCTGGATCTTGCAGGGTGTCAGCATCGCTCTTCCGCTTCTGGCCTTCCTTGCGGGGAGAAAAGCTCACGCGCGACGGGAGCGGTGGGCGGAAGGTGCTGAGGTCTGTGCGGCGGTGGCCTTTGTCGTCTTCTGTTTGATGTTGCTTATCCGTTTCTTTCCTTCCGCCTTCGAGGCGTTTCCCAATTAGTCGGGAGTAAGCGCCTTCTTCTCA
>DFWB01000092.1:802-7536 GCA_002380675.1 Akkermansiaceae bacterium UBA4145 | reverse complement strand
GGCGGTGGCGGCTGGTAATTCCTTCCCTGAAAATGGTGAGCGGCCTTACCCAGCCCCCGGCCCTTCCGCGACCGCTGATCGGTTACGAATTCCAGCTGGAAGCACCCCGCCCGGCGGAGCTGCCCTCCCGCTAACCCAAACTGACTACCCCACCCCGGGGAGAATCTACGCTGAAACAGCCTTCAGAAGCTTTATTTAAAGGACTTTGCCCTCATTTTACTTTGGGAAAGGGCCCGCGAGAATACTTGCGAATTCGCGCCTCACGAACAAAAGTTTCAGCGTCCACCATCACCTTCTTCCGCCCGAGGTTTCTACCACTATGCCGTCTATCGAGACTGCTTCCTCGGGCCTCTAAGCCCTGTCCCCTGCCATGATCAAACGAGCTGCCTTCGCGCTAGTTCTGGGCCTCTCCCAATTGGGAGCGGTCCCGGTCATTAGCGAGGTCATGTTCCATCCCCCCCATCGCGACCCGCGCACCGGGGGAGAAAGTCCTTTAGAGGAGTGGATTGAGATATACAACCGCGGCTTTGGCTCTGCTAATCTGGCTGGATGGACTCTCGAAGGAGTAGGCTTCACCTTCCCGAATGTCAGCATTCCCGAAGGTGGGTTCCTTGTGATCGCCGCTAACGAGGCCGCATTCCGAGCCCAGCACCCGAACGTGTTGAATATGATCGGAGGCTGGAATGGGCGCCTCTCCAACCGCGGGGAATCCCTCCGGCTCCTCAACCATACTGGAGCAGAAATCGATCGTGTCGACTATGCGGATAGTGGCGACTGGGCACGGAGAAGGCCCGGTTCTGATGACCGTGGCCATACCGGATGGATCTGGGACAACCCCGCAGACGGGGGAGGCAGAACTCTGGAAGTTCGCAATCTTCATTCCCGGAACGACCTCGGCCAGAACTGGACTTTCAGCGCGGTCGAGGGTGGGACACCCGGGGCTCCTAACTCGGTGCGCCAAGTGAATGTGGCCCCTTTCATTGAAGACGTATCTCATCACCCAGCAGTGCCAAGCCCGCGAGACTTGGTTCTCGTGCGTGCCCGCTTGAGTGATGATCTCTCTTCCCCAATCCGAGGGGTAGTCCATCACCGCGTTTCCTCGCTGGCGCCAACCCCATTCGCATCCACCGTCATGCGAGATGATGGGACAGGCGGGGACGAGGTTGCCCACGACAATATTTACACCGCCGTTCTTCCGGCACGGCCGGAAGGGGCTACCGTTGAGTTCTACCTCGAGGCCTTTGACCGGATCCAGAGCCGGACATGGCCGGCAGCAGCGCACGAGAACGGCCTCCAGGAAGCGAATCTTCTTTATCAAGTCGACAGTGAACAACCAGCTGGTGAGGCCCCGTTTTATCGCTTCATCCTCTCTGCCGGGGAGTTGGAGGAATTCCTCAAGATTCCGTTCGACTCTCCTGAGCGTCATACAAATGCCCGATTCAATGCAACGTTCATCGCGAACGTGGATGGAAAAACCACCACTCGTTACCAATGTGCGCTACGGCTGCGGGGGTCGGGAACCCGCTCTCGCTACCCTCGTAATCTCAAGATCGAACTTCCCTCTTCCACCCCATGGAAGGGAAGGGACGAGCTGAATCTTAACGTTCAGTTCTCCTACAATCAGCTTCTTGGAAGCATGTTCTACCGGGCGGCGGGGCTTCCTGCCTACGAATCCCGAGCGGTCGCAGTTCGCCTTAACGGCGTCAATCATGCTGCTCCGGAGAACGCCAGTGTCTCAAGGCCCTTCAATCACCACTTTGGCTTCTACGTTCAGAATGAACCTATCAACAACCGGTATGTCCGTGAGCACTACCCACTGGAGACGGGTGGCAATCTCTACCGTATGACAGGCAATGGAACGGGATGGGATTACTTCCCGGGGAGCAATGACTTGGAGGCGGACTACCGGGGGAGTGGATGGGACAAAGAAAACAACGATTCCCTTAACGACTGGTCGGACCTCCACAGTTTTATCGGGGTCATGTCAACGGCCTCTGGTGAGAACTACCTCAAGCAGATCCGCCGTGTTATGGATGTGGAGTCGTGGCTCCGCAATTTGGCAGTCAGCACGATTCTGACGAATGGGGAAAACAGTATATTTACCGGACGCGATGATGATTACGCCATGTATTGTGGGATCGATGGCAGATTTAAACTAATCCCGCATGACCTCGATACGATTCTTGGAGCGGGAGACGGTTCCCGGATAGGAATTGCAAATCTCCCTCATACCATCCTCGACTTCGTGGAAAGAGGGGAATCCTTCCTCCAGCTACAGAAGCTTTTCCGCGAGCCCGAGGTTCTGCAGCGCTACTACCAGATCCTGAGAGAGCTTCTCGTGGGGCCCTTTGAGCAGAACAGCGCCAACCGCCTCATTGACGATGCCCTCACCTGGACTCCGAGAGGAATCGGTGAAGCCGCCAAGGAATTTCTTTCCGCGCGCCGTGCGGATATTTTGAGTGTGATCGAAAGGCCCCTCGGCATTTCCTCAAATCTGGACATGACCAGGGGCCTGCCAACCTCTTTCACCGTGAATGCCGCCCTCCAAGGAACCTTCAATGCGGGCAGAGCCACCCACGTTCTCATCAATGGCGAGCAAGCTACTCTCGAAGGCGCCCCCGGAACCTGGGCCTACGACCTCAAGGGCCTCGCTCCCGGCATCAATCGGATCACGGTTGAAGAACAGGACACCGACGGCAACATCGTCGCCAGTGCCTACATGGATATCCTCTATGATGATGGCGACGTCTCCGAGCTCCAAGGAGATCTCACCATCGATACCGTTCTCGATGCCGCGGGGGGGCCGTGGCTCATCTCCGAAAGCTTGAATATTCTTCCGGATGTCACCCTGACAATAGAGCCCGGAACCTCTGTGTTCTTCCAACCCGAAGCCGGGATCATGGTTCACCCCGGAGGAGCCTTGAACTGTGAAGGAACCCGCTACCAGCGCATCCGTCTCAGTCACAATCCGGGATCAACGGATGTCTGGCAGGGGATCCGGATTGAGGCCCCATCGGGGCAGGAGTCTCTTGCCGAAAACGTGATTTCCTTTACCGACATGGAGTATGGTGACGGACAGGGAGAGTCCATCGAATTACGCCGCTCGCGCCTCCTCCTCGATCATGTCTCCTGGGATCACTGTAACGACACCATTCTTGAGGTTTACAGCCCACAACTTGAGGTTCGTGATTGTGTGTTTCCACCAGTCTCAGAATCTGAAGCATTGAAGGGGTCCACCCTCAGGGGCAATGACTTCCTCGTTCTGCACCGTAACGTGTTCAACCCGTCCCCCAACTACAATGACATTATTCTCTTCTCAGGAGCACAGCGCCCGGGGCCTGTCCTCGCAGCCTACGACAATATTTTCAATGGATCTACCGACGAGTGCTTCGACTTGAACAACTGCGATGCCCATCTGGAGGGAAACGTTTTCATGAACGTCCGCCTCTCCACCCCGCGAAATTCCACTGCTAATGCCGTTGCCATCAACAATGAGTCCCGTGTAACGCTCACGCGTAACCTTTTTCATAATGTTGACCACGCAGTTCTGGCAAAAAATGGAGCGGACTGTCAGTTCGAGAACAATACGGTCGTCAACGCAACCATTGCCGCAATCAACCTTAATGAGCCACTGCGACCCAACACTCTGCCCGCTGACTCCGTCAAACTAGAATCCAACATCTTTTTGGAATGTAATGCCATCTTCGCTTATCCCGAGGAAGTCGAGGTCACAGGCTCTCGCAATATACTTCCCGTGAATGATCACTGGATCGGCGATGGTAATCTCGCCCTCGACCCCTTTCTCCACGACCTCTCCGGCGGTCCTCTCCCCAGAGATAACTGGAAACCGCTCCCTGATTCTCCCGCCATCGGCTCGGGTAAGGCCGGCCGCGACCGGGGAGCAATCGTTCCAGCGGGTGCCACTGTGTCAGGCCTTCCAAGCCCGCTGACTCACCTGGACAGCATGACCCTTTCCGTCAACGGAGCCGGAGTGACTGACTATCGCTTCCGGTTGGTGACCAACGGAAATCCCGGGGGGTGGAGCCCCATTCTCAGTGTCGAAACCCCGGTTCAGCTTCGAGGCCTTGAACCCGGGACCTACCGGGTCGATTTATTGGCCCGTGATTCCGCCGGCTACTGGCAGGATGAGCTCGACCCAACATCCTCAAGAGAGTGGCAAGTCGTATCCAGTATCCAGAGCAGTGCGCTCCTGAACGAGGTAGAAGCCGTTGCAAGACCTGCCGAAGACAGGGTGGAGTTATTCAATCCTAGAGAGCAATCGGTGTCTCTTGAGGGCTGGTTTCTCTCCGATAACCCAAGCAATCCAACAAAAATTGCGCTTTCCGGCATCCTTGCACCCGGAGCTTACCTGAGCCTGTCCGGAGACGAGGTGCCGAGCCTCAGCCCGTCTGGAGACGAACTTCTTCTCTATTACAACGGGAACCTCGTGGATTCTATTCGCTGGGGCACTCAGGCTCCAGGAAACTCGATTGGCCGGCACGGCCCGGAGCGCATCTGGACCCTTTGTGCGCCTACTCCTGACAGCGAAAATCAGTCCACAGGACTAACCCCCTCAAGGTTCCTGAGGATTAACGAGTGGCTGACCGATCCTGCGGTGCGCTACACCGGGGAGTTCGTCGAGCTTTTCAACCCCGGAGACTCACCCATGCATGTCGGTGGCATCTGGCTCTCCAACCGGCCCGACTATCCCGAGAGGCACCAGCTTCCTGCTCACTCATATATCCCACCGGGGGGCTTCCTCGTCCTCTACTCAACAGAGGACCGGCATCCTCAGGCAGATGAATTCCCTTTCCGGCTCAATGGATTCCGTCAATGGCTGATGCTCACCAGCGAAGAGGGCATCCTGATCGATCAGGTTTCTCTCCGTGCGCAGGCGCCGGATCTGGTGGAAGGGAGAAATCCAGATGGTTCCTCTGAAGTGGAATCTCTCCCGTTCGGAACTCCCGGGCGGTCCAACAACCGAGCTGCCCGGGTTGAACAAGTCTCTACCCTGCTCCCATTCCAGCACTCGGAATGGCGTTTCCTCGACAACCGGGATCCGGGGGCCGAATGGATCAGCCCCGACTTTGCAGACGGCGAATGGGAAACCGGCCCCGCTCCGCTTGGCCGCGAGACCAGCGCCCTGACCGTTCCCCTCGCAACAACCGGGGAGAGCGCTCCAGCCTTTGATTACCGGCGAGGCAGGAAAAACTACTATTTCCGCACGGTCTTTGAGTTTGATGGTGACCCCTCGCGCACCCTGCTCTCCCTCGCCACCTATGTGGATGATGGCGCAATCTTTTACCTGAATGGTCACGAAATTCTCAGGCATAACGTTCCAGAGGGCGAGCTGAACGACGACACGTGGGCGAGAGAGACAATCACAAACGCTTCTCTTGAAGGCCCTTTTCCTGTTCCCAGCTCTGCACTCCTAGTAGGCACGAACACACTCGCGGTCGTTACCTATCAGGCCAGCGCGACCAGTTCGGATATTGTCTTCGATTGTGAACTGACATCCTCTGTCTCAACCCCGGGGCCGCCTGACCCTTCAGAATCTGCGCTGCAGATCCTGCTCGATCACCTTCGGATTACAGAGGTCATGTATAACCCACCAGATGGAAGCGCTGGAGAATTTGTCGAGGTCCAGAACACGAGCTATGACCTTCCTCTGAACCTTGAGGGCGTGCGGTTCACCGCAGGAATTGAATTCACTTTCCCCTCCCTGATTCTTGAACCCCGCGCCCATGCGGTGATTGTCAAAGACCCGAAATTCTTTGAATTGATCCACGGACCGGACATTAACATCGCGGGGGCCTTCGAAGACGGCAAACTTCACAATGACGGGGAAGCGATCGCCCTCACCCTGCCGGAACCGGTTGACGCCCACATCCAAAAGTTTACCTATGATCACGCTTGGCACCCTGCCACGGATTCCACGGGGTTTTCCTTAGAGCTAAGGGACCCTGACCGTGAACTTGAGACATGGAACGAACGGTCTGCGTGGATGCCTTCTTTTGCGCGGCACGGTTCTCCCGGCTTCCCTAATGGGGCCTCCTCGTATCAGAGCTGGGCCAGTGCCCTCGGCGTTCATACTGGGGACAGTGATGGGGACCTTCTCGACAACGCCTTTGAATATGCCTTCGGATTCGATCCATCCGCTAAGCAGTCCATCCCCCTCCTTCTGGAGCAGCTGATTCCTCCCTCAGGCGGCTTGACGACAACCTACCACGCCCCCGCAGTTGCCCCGGAAGATGTAATTTTGAGTATCGAGTCATCCTCTGACCTGGAGAACTGGACAACGGAAGCTATCAGAATCGCCAATGGTTCCTGGACCGGTGAGGGCTCCCTTCAATCCACCAGCCCAGCCGAGGGGCTGAGTATCATCCGTCTGCATCTGCCGCCCGGAAGAACGCGTTTCACCCGCATGAAAGTGGATATCTTCGACCCCGAAGCTCCCTGAGTTGAAGAGCGGCGCACCTCTTACAGCTTCGAAAACTACCTCAGGCAGGGAGATTGAGAGCCTGCGCGACGCCGGCGAATACGATTCTCGCATGAATCACTTTTTCCCGTCACTCTATCGCCAGACACCCAACCAAGGATTGAATATGAGACCTTTCTTCCTCCCCGCTCTTCTTCTTGCTCTGGCAGCACCGCCAACACTGTCCGCCGCAGATAGTCGCCCAAATATCATCCTTATCATGTCGGACGATATGGGCTACTCGGACATCGGTTGT
>DFWB01000092.1:0-500 GCA_002380675.1 Akkermansiaceae bacterium UBA4145 | reverse complement strand
ATGGGCTACTCGGACATCGGTTGTTACGGAGGAGAAATTCACACCCCGACACTCGATAGCCTTGCCTCCAATGGCCTTCGGTTCACCCAGTTTTACAATACAGCACGTTGCTGCCCCACTCGCGCTACCCTTCTCTCCGGACTCTATGCGCACCAGGCCGGCGTTGGCCACATGATGGGCAACTACGGGATTCCCCAGTATCAGGGGAATCTCAACCGGAACTGCGTCACGATTGCGGAGGTGCTTAAGCCGGCAGGATATCGAACCTACATGTCCGGGAAGTGGCACGTGACCCCCTACAAGGCAAACGAAGTAGCGAACCCTGACATTTCCAACTGGCCGCTGCAGAGAGGGTTCGATCGCTTTTATGGGACAATCCATGGCGCCGGGTCCTTTTTCGACCCCAACTCACTCACCCGGGGCAACCGCTACATTACTCCGGACAACGATCCAGACTACCAGCCTGACACGTTCTACTACACGGACGCCATCTCGGACAA
>DFWB01000152.1 GCA_002380675.1 Akkermansiaceae bacterium UBA4145 | reverse complement strand
CTTCTGTCTGCGCTCGACGACCTTGACCCGTTTCTCACCTTCCTCCGCCGACAATCTCTGCTGACGAGCATTGGCAATGCTCTCGAGGTCCCTGAGGACCTCCCGCATGTCGCCGTAGCGCTTCCACGCATCCAGGTGGAGGCATCGCTCAATAACGAGTCGGCCCTCTTCCTCTTCTCTGGTTGGCGCTACTCCTTTCCACTTGGCGATCCGAGCCCTCTCGAGCCTTTGTGCTATGCGTTCACAATCAGCCTCTACTCCTCGTCTTCGCTGCTCACCCGCTACCGGGGAGACATGTTCGAAGCTATCGTTACAGCGGGGAAAAATACCGGTTAGTAAGCGGTAAGCAAGCGAACCAAATGCGTAGACATCCCACCCGTAGCCGGCACCCTCCAGATATCCATCCGGGTTCAAGAGCTGCTCCGGTGGAGCATAAAGCAGGGCGTCGGTGTAAGCGAGCTCCTCAAGACCTGGCATCAAACCCTGAGCGTAATCTGACAGCAGAACACCATTGTCGGAATCGAGAAAAATATTCCCCGGCTTGAGATTTCCGTGGGCTACACGACGCCGATGGAAATCCGCGAGAACCTGCGCCAGTCGACGAATGAGCATCCATGATCCCCGGTTGCCCATGTAGTCGTTGAGCTGAAGCTGCAAGGTCCGGGGAATGAATCTCTCTGCCACACCCTGAGGCATCCGATCCGCCATCAAGCCTCCGATGAGCAAATAGGGCTCCTTCTCCAAAGAGTGCGCAATCAGAGGAACCGTGGCTTTGGGCGGACTCGCGCTGTAGAGGCGATTCACTCGGTTAGCCAGCAACTCAGCATTAACCGACTTGGGATTAAGGAGTTTCACCGCCACCTCGTTCCCCGAATCATGACGCGCCGTATAGACCGTGCCACAGGAACCCTTGCCGATCAGGGTCTCAATCCGGTATCCTGGGATTTCGGGAAGGCTCATTGGAAGTCCTGATTCGACAGTAGGGCCGCCTCAACGGAAGGGGCTGGTGAAAGAAAAGGGCCTTTTCTGCCGTAAAAAAGCCCTAACTGGCTCTTAAAATAGTTGATTTCGATAATTATGTTTCGGAAAATTTAACATCTTCAGCAGGCGACAACCATGAAAAAAATACAGTGTGCCGGAAACCCATTGGCTCAAGATTACTCCCGTCGTGAATTTCTCTATGTCGGAATGCTGGGAAGTTTGGGGCTAACCTTGCCTCAACTTCTCAAAATGGAGGCTCAGGGAGCCCAGAAATTCTACGAAACCAAGGAAGGCGTAGCGAAGTCCGTCATCAACATCTTTCTACCGGGAGGAGCTGCCCATCAGGAAACCTTTGATCCCAAGTATCTTGCGCCAACAGAATACCGCGGCCCGCTGGGCACTGTGAATACAGCCATCAAGGGAGAGAAGTTCAGCCAACATCTCGAACATCTCGCTAAGGCCGCTGACAAAATCACCGTAATTCGCTCGATGGCACACGGCGAGGCCGCTCATGAGCGGGGCACCCACAACATGTTTACGGGCTACCGCCCCTCTCCAGCTCTTGAATACCCTTCAATTGGCTCGGTTGTTTCCCACGAGCTAGGACCTCGGAATAACCTTCCTCCTTATGTCTGCATCCCAAGCGTTCCCAATACGTTCGCAAATTCAGGGTATCTGTCCTCGGCATACGGACCCTTCGCATTGGGTAACGACCCTGCCCGGAAGGGGTTTAAGGTAAGAGATCTCGCATTACCTTCCGGTGTTGACGACAAGCGATTTTCGCGTCGACGTTCTCTGCTGGAGACCGTCGATTATCACTTTAAGTCTCTCGAGGAATCAGACGCCCTCGCCTCCATGGATGCCTTCTACCAGCATGCTTATGCCATGATTTCCTCTCAGAAGGCGCGAGAAGCCTTTAATCTCGAGGCCGAGGACCAGAAAGTGAAGGAACGTTACGGGGTCAATGCCCCCGGTCAGCGAATGCTCCTCGCCCGCAGACTTGTTGAGGCTGGTGTCCGATTTGTCTCGATGACTGCAGGAGGATGGGACCATCACGACAACATCAAGGGGGGCATAGAGAATAACCTGCCTCCGGTGGACAAGGCGATTGCGACCCTCATCAACGACTTGGATGAGAGAGGGCTGCTGGACTCCACGATGGTTCTCCTGACTTCAGAATTCGGAAGAACCCCGAAAATCAACAGTACCGCCGGAAGAGATCACTGGCCCAGGGTGTTTTCTGTCATGGTTGCGGGCGGAGGAGCCAAGCGTGGACTCATCCATGGCTCGTCGGATGCTCTGGGTGGCGAACCGGAGGAGGATCAGGTAACCGTCGAAGACCTCGCACAAACTGTCTACAATCAACTTGGGATCACCGGGGACAAGGAATTAATGGCCCCAGGAGACCGACCTGTTGAGATTGTCGATGGTGGTCGGGTTCTCGATGAAATCCTCGACAAAAAAGCGTAAGCACACGCTCATGAATACTGTTAATCCTAGGGCCCTCTCATGGCTTCTGGTCTGCCTGCAGTTCGCGCTCCCCGCTCTGGCATTCACGCCTGTCCTAAGTAACGTTCAGCCACGTGGAGGACAACGAGGCACCGAGATGACGATTCGCCTCAGCGGAGATCGCCTCTATGATCCCGAGGAAATTCTGTTCTACCAGCCGGGCATCTCGGTCTCCAAGCTTGAGGTAGTCGGAGACGAGAACAAAGCGGTAAAAGCTACCATCTCGATTGCCCCCGATGCCCGTCTGGGGGAGCACCTCATGCGTCTGCGCTGCAAAGGAGGCCTGAGTTACCAGAGAAGCTTCTGGGTGGGCGAGTATCCCACCATTATGGAGGCGCGCAACAAGGAGCGCACCGCAGATCTCAACAGCAATTTTGACAGCCCTCAGAAGATTGAGATCAATCAGACCATTCAGGGAGTCGCCGATAAGGAAGATGCTGACTACTACGTAGTTCAGTGCCGGAAGGGGCAACGGCTTTCCGTAGAAGTAGAGGGGATGCGCCTCGGCAGGACCCTTTTCGACCCCTATGTCGCTATTTTGAATAGCGATCGTTTCGAACTCGCTTCGAGCGACGACACCGCCCTTCTTTTCCGTGATTGTGCTGCATCGATCATCATTCCTGAGGACGGCCCCTACACAATTCTGGTCCGTGAATCTTCCTACCAGGGGACCAGCGCCTGCCAGTATCGTCTTCACGTAGGTGAGTTTCCCCGCCCTACCGCAATCTACCCCCCTGGGGCTCAGCCGGGGAAAGCGCACGAGTTTACTTTCGTTGGAGATCCCACTGGCGACCTCGTAGGCAAAATTGAAATACCGGATACTACGGCGAACTATCGGGCGTTTATCAAAAACGGTGGGTGGCATTCCCCCTCCGGCCTGCCTGTAAGAATCAGCTCTCTACCCTTCCACAACGAGGTTGAACCAAACGAGGGCAGCGCGGAGGCTTCCCCTGTGGAGGCTCCCCCTTCCCCTGTCGCTTTTCATGGAATTCTTTCGAAGAAGGAGGACAAGGACTGGTTTCGCTTTGCGGGCAAAAAGGGACAGAAACTGCGGGCCCAGGTCTTTGCTCGCCAACTCCGCTCTCCTCTCGACCCTTACATCATTGTCCGCAAGGAAGGCGACTCCAAACAGATCGGGAATAACGATGATGCCGGAAACGGGGATCCAGACAGCCGCTTGGACTTCGAGATTCCCGAGGATGGTGTCTACAACCTAAACATCAGGGACCAACTCTACAACAGCGGCCCGGACTACACTTACCGAGTCGAAATCACCGAACGAAGCCCCGCCCTTTCAGCAACCCTTCCTTATGGGAGCCGTAACAACAGTCAGAAATGGAAGATGATCTGTGTTCCGCGCGGAAACCGGGTGGGGCGCGTGGTAAACCTCAGTCGTAGCAACATAGGTTGCGACCTGTCTCTGGAAGCAAGCAGTCTTCCCTCCGGCATCACTATCGATCGCGACATCGCCCCCCGTAGCATCAACACCATGCCTGTAATCTTTGAAGCAACCGCCACCGCAGAAATCGCAGGCGGGCTCCATAAACTTCGGGTCAAGGATCCAAAGAGCGGATTGACCGGCCCTTTCAAGGAAAGCATTCACCATATTGAGGTCAACAATGCTGGAACCTTCCACAGCTATCATGATGAGCGGGTCTCTATCGCTGTCATTGAAGAAGCACCTTTCGAATTAAGCCTCTCGGTCCCGCCAGTTCCTCTCGTGAAAAACGGAGTAATGACCTTGAAGATTCAGGCCAAACGCCAACCCGGATTTGAGGAGGAAATCAAGGTCACCCTCCCCTGGCGGCCACCAGGCGTCAGTGCTCCGTCCAGCGTGACGATCCCAAAAGGCAAAAATGAAGTCTCAATGGGAATCAACGCCAACGGAAGTGCCTCCATTGCCAAATGGCGAATTTTTGTCACCGGAGAGGCCTCTTGCAGCAAGGGGCCGCTGATCGTTTCTTCCAAGCTGCAACCCATCGAAATCGCTGACCCCTTTGTCGGCGGGAAAATCGAACTGGCAGCAACAGAGCTTGGACAGGACACTGGTCTCATCTGCAGCATATCTGTTCAGAAGTCATTCGAAGGAGATGCGCGAATCAATTTGAATGGACTTCCCCATGGGGTCACCACCGAGACCCTGACTATAACGAAGGACACCAAGGAGGTGACCTTTCCCCTTACAGTGAGCGAGGAGGCCAAGAAAGGTAAGACCTCAAACATTTTCTGCAGCGTAGTCATCACTCAGAATGGGCACCCTATCAGCGGCACCGCCATGGGTGGAGGAGTTCTTCGGATTGATCCCCCACCTCCAGCACCAAAGAAGCCGGTCGCAGCAAAAAAGGAACCAGAAAAATCTCCTGCGGCGAAGCCCGCCCAGAAACGGCTTTCACGTCTGGAGCAGCTCCGCCAGCAGAGCAAGAATTCAAATTGAGAGGCCCAACATGAAGCTCGGTTTACGACATATCGCACAATCTCTATGCGTTTTGCTGCTCACCTTCATGGCAAGCGCGGAGACAGTGGTTCGCGACCCATTAAAGGACACGTCGAAGCAGAACTCTGAACCCCTGGGCACCGGCCTCATCGGCCTTGAGGTCTATCCTAAGGCTGTCTCTCTTGAGACCGCCGCAGATTTTCACCGCGTGGTTATCATCGGTATGTACGAAGACGCCACCTCTCGCGACGTCACCGGATCATCCCAACTTTCTCTCCAGCACCCCTCGATAGTAAAACTGGAGAAAAACCTTCTGACACCGCTGTCGGACGGGGAAACAACTCTCAATATTTCCCTCGAAAATCATTCTGCAACCATTCCGATCAAGGTGAAGGACGCCTCCCTGCCGAGGCCAATCAGCTTCCAGCTCGACGTCATGCCGGTTCTTACCTCAGCCGGGTGCAACACAGGATCCTGTCATGGATCTGCGCGAGGACAGGACGGCTTCATGCTCTCCCTTTTCGGCTACGACCCCAAGGGAGACCATCAGCGCATTACCCGTCAACTCTCTGGACGACGTGTCAATCTCGCCCTTCCGGAGGAGTCGCTGCTAGTCACTAAGGCCATCGGCGAAGTACCTCACACCGGAGGCAAGCTTTTCACTCGCGATTCCGCAAATGCGAAGACTCTGATTGCATGGATCAAGGCAGGGGCGACTTACGACAAGGAGGACATAGCCTCCCCCGTCGGCATCGACGTTGAACCAAAACAGTATGTCCTAAAGGGAACGGGCACAGAGGTTCCCCTGACGGTACGCGCCCGATATTCCGACGGGACAGATCGCGATGTGACCAGCCTTTCCAGCTTCAGCTCATCAAATGACAATAGTGTCAGCATCGTGGAAACCTCGGGCAGGGCTACTACTAAGAATCGTGGCGAAGCATTCCTTCTGGCACGCTTCCACACCTTTACCGAAGGCACACAGACGATTGTTGTTCCAGAGGACCTCGAATACGAGAAACCCACGCTGGAGGAGTCCAACTACATCGACACTCATGTCCACACCAAGCTGCACAAGCTGAGAATCTACCCCTCGGAACCATGCAGTGATGAAGTATTCGTGCGAAGGGTCTTCCTCGACATCGCAGGAGTTCTTCCAACCGAGAAAGAAAGAAACCAATTTGTTGAAAGCACGAGCCCTGACAAACGTGAGGCCCTCATCAGCAAACTTCTTGAACGGAAGGAATTCACCGAAATGTGGGTCATGAAGTGGGCCGAACTTCTTCAGATTCGCTCCACTGGAAACAATGCGAATCAGGTTAGCTATAAGTCCGCCTTACTCTGGTATGAATGGCTCCGCGATAAGGTCGCGAATAACGAACCCTTTAATCAAATCATATTTGACCTGCTGGCGGCCAGAGGCGGCACCTTCAAAAATCCTGCCACGAACTACTTCAAACTGGAAAATGATGTAATGAAACGCACGGAGAATGTGGCCCAGGTTTTCATGGGCACCCGCATCCAGTGCGCGCAGTGTCATAACCACCCATTTGATCGTTGGACGATGGACGATTATTTCG
Source organism: Akkermansiaceae bacterium UBA4145 (assembly GCA_002380675.1). Lineage (GTDB taxonomy): Bacteria > Verrucomicrobiota > Verrucomicrobiia > Verrucomicrobiales > Akkermansiaceae > Roseibacillus_B. Next base: position 629 of record DFWB01000152.1, on the reverse strand, counting down.
GCTTTGCCGCCCTGTTTGCTCAGGTTCGCAAAAAGCCTGCCGAGGATCCTCACGAGCAGATCATCTATGACGGCGGCGGACAAATTGCTCACCCCGTGACCAAGGCCAACGCCATCCCCAGATTCCTGGGAGCGGATGAGCCCGCAGAGCTTAAGGGCCTCACCCGTCGGGAAGCGGTGGCAGGATGGCTCACTTCCAGAGAAAATCCATGGTTTGCTAGAAATGTCGTCAACATCGTCTGGTCCCACTTTTTCGGAGTTGGAATCACAGACCCCGTTGACGATGTGCGGGTGTCAAATCCTGCCAGCAACCCGGAACTCCTCGATGCACTGTCTGCCAAATTTGTGGAGTACGACTATGACTTCAAGAAGCTTGTCCGCGATATCTGTAATTCACGCACTTATCAATTATCCAGCCGGACGAACGAGACAAATGAACAGGATTTCACCAACTTTTCCCACTCTCTGATCCGACGGCTACGAGCAGAAGTACTGCTCGACACTCTGGCGCAGGTAACCGAAACCCCAAATAAGTTTCAGGGGCTGCCACTCGGGGCGCGGGCCGTCCAAATCGCAGACGGCAATACTTCCACCTACTTCCTCTCCACTTTTGGGCGGGCGACACGCCAG